>NZ_JAEMQA010000074.1 GCF_022759005.1 Sulfuricurvum sp.
AGAGACGACCCCATCACGTTCTGCACAGTTTGCCCCGACGATTGAGAAAATCGCCGCATTGGGTCTTGATAAACTCGTTGACGGATTCAGCACCACCGACAATCCGTTGGCAAAGCTCAAATACAATGCCCTCTTTGCCGCCATGAAACTCCAAGATCGTTTCGGAAAACCGGCATTGGCAACGATGAGTATGCGTGATCGTAATCGCATCGCACTCCAAAGTGATCTTTTGGGTGCCAACGAAGCGGGTGTCCGCGCCATCCTTGCCCTCACGGGAGACAGCGCCCATTACTCCGATCAACCGCACGCCAAAGGGGTATTTGAGGGGAACAGCAAACTCCTTCTCGACATCATCACGACGCTCAACAACGGAACTGATTTAGCAGAGCAAAAACTCCTCGCTCCCGTCCAAGAGATTTTCCCCTTTGCCGTTATCGATGCATATGCCAAAAGTGCTGCTACGTTACAAAAAAAGATCACTAAAAAAGTGGCTCACGGAGCAATTGCCATCATCTCCCAACCCGTATATGATCTCGAAAATGCAAAAAAACTATTAGAGATGATGGAAAATGCCAACAGTGAAAACAATGCTGAGTGCGTACTAGTTTTAGGCTATTTCCCGATTACGAAACTCCGAACTGCCCGATTTTTGGATGAAAATGTCCCGGGGATTTTTGTACCGCAGACATGGGTCGAAGCGCTCGAAGCCGCATCACTCATCAACCCGGAGGAAGAGTATCGCGTAGGGTTTGAATTGAGCAAAAACCTTTTCGAAGAGCTAAAAGCACTCCATCCGAAAATTCATATTATGACGGCAAATCAGTTTGAACTCGCCAAGGCGATTTTGAGCTAATTTCAGCCTCTTTTGGCTATAATCGATCATTATTAAATCCATGAAATGAGCCTTTATGATCGATGTAAAACTTCTCCAGAAAAATTTTGACGAAACCGCCACCGCACTCATGCGCAAAAAAGTCTCAGCAGAGACTATCGCGGAGCTAAAATCCGCCAACGAAACCCTCAAAAGCGCGAAACAAGCCTACGAGACTCTCCAAGCCAAACAAAACGAACTCAGTAAACTCTTTGGACAGTATAAAAAAGAGGGGAAAAGCACCGACGAACTCAAAGCCGAGGTCGATGCCAACAAAGTGACTCTGGGCGAACTATTGGACGCTCAACGTGCTGCCGAAGAGGCTCTCGATGCAATCATCATGCGTGTCCCGAATATCCCCGATGCCGATGTGCCTGATGGTGAAGATGAAGAGAGTAACGTTGAGCTTCGCAAAGTGCTCACTCCTCCAATATTTAGCTTTACCCCAAAAGAACACTGGGAACTCGCCGAACAAAACGGCTGGATCGATTTTGAGAAGGGTGTGAAACTCGCAAAAAGCCGTTTCAGCGTTGTCGGCGGTATGGGTGCACGATTGGAGCGAGCACTCATCAACTTCATGCTCGATTTCAACCGTGAACGGGGATTTGAAGAGTATAGCGTTCCGATGCTTGTCAACCGCCGTGCATTAGAGGGAACAGGACAGCTTCCGAAATTCGAAGAAGATCTCTTCAAAGTCGAAGAGGAAGAGCTCTATCTCATCCCTACGGCGGAAGTACCGCTCACCAACCTTTTCCAAGACGAGATTTTAGCCTCTGCCGACCTCCCGATCAAAATGACGGGATATACTTCGTGTTTTCGCAAAGAGGCAGGGAGCGGCGGACGCGACGTGCGCGGTATGATCCGTCAGCACCAGTTCCACAAAGTCGAACTCGTCGCCATCACGACCCAAGATCAAAGCGATACGGTATTTGATGAGATGGTTGCATGTGCTTCCGATTTGCTTGCCGCACTCGGACTTCCACACCGTCTTGTCACCCTCTGTACGGGTGATTTGGGATTTGGTGCCGCAAGGACGGTCGATTTGGAAGTATGGCTTCCGGGACAAAATACCTACCGTGAAATCAGCTCCGTCTCCAATACACGCGATTTTCAGGCACGTCGTGCAAAAATCCGCTACAAAGAGGACGGGAAAAATATCCTCGCTCATACCCTAAACGGTTCAAGTTTAGCGGTCGGACGGACGATGATAGCTATCATGGAAAATTTCCAACAAGAAGACGGCAGTATCATCATCCCTGATGTGCTGCAAAAATACCTCTAAAAGTTAAAGAGAGCCCATGGCCGAAGAGCAAGAAGAGATAATCATCATCGATGAATCCGATGCCGCTGGCGTCGCGAAATCTGACGAAAATGCCGGCGAAACGACCGAAGAATCAAATGGACTTTCCAAAAAGAAAAAGATGATTTTGATAAGTGCCGGTGCGCTTGTTTTACTTCTTGCCGCAGGGGGTGGAGCATTCTTTTTACTCAAAGGACACGGAAAAGAAAGGGCTGCCGTTGTAGAATCAAACACAACCAAAACAGCATCTGAAGAGATTATCGAGCCAAGCCAGCTTGAGAGCATGATAGAGAGGGCAAACTATCTTTACGCCAACGGCAATGCGACTGAAGCCCTCCAACTTTACGAAAAAATTGCCCTTTATTCCGAAGCAATCAGTCAATACAACCTCGGAGTGGTTCAACTTAGAGAGGGAGAATTTGAGCAAGCTCTAAGCAACTTCAAACGTTCAATCGCCAACAGTGAAAACCGATGTGTCAGTGCGATTAATGCAGCAGTATGTTGTTTGAATCTTAAACGGGAAAAAGATTTCAACTACTACATCAATATGGCCCAATCGTATCTGCCGCAAGAGAGCAGTTCTCCGATGTATTCGTATTATTATGCGTTGATCAACTACTACAAGGGGAACTATCTCGAAGCTCTCAGTGCCCTCAAGCACCCTACTACCGACGAATATCAAACAACCCAAAATAAACTTCGTGCAAAAATCAGTTCGCTCTTCGGCGGATACAACGATGCGATCTCGGCAATGGAAAATCCTCTGCAAGAAGAAGACTCATTTACTCTCGGTCTTTTGTATGCGAATCAGGGAAATATCGAAAAAGCCAAGAAGTACCTCCAAGATGCCATCATACAAAATGACACTCCAATCCAAGAAAAGCTGGCATTGGCATTCGTCAATCTCAAATCCGGACAACACCGCGACGCTTCAACCCTCATCAAAGAAGCAACCGACTTGAATGCCGATCAAGTCTATACCCCTTATCCTATTCGGATTTTTCTAAAGCCTTCCCTTTACAATCCGGATGATTTGCAACGCATCTATCGCGAACATAAACCTGACAACCGCCCAAAAATCATCCAGACCCTCTTTTATTATGCTCCGTACAAAATTTTCAATGCCGACCAAACGCTCAATTACATCCGTAAAGGTGCGGCGAATATCTACATCGATGACATCGCCAGCGCAAAAGAGTACCTACAGACAAGCACACGCGCATCGAGTGTTGACTACGGAATAGCCCTTGCGGTTCAAAAAGCGCTCAAGTTTCGTCTACGAGATGCGAATCAGCAGCTTGCAGCTTTACTCAAACACAACCCTCAACATTCGATATTACAATACGATTTGGCTCTGACTTATGCTCAGTTAGGGGATACGCCCAAAGCGTATGAGTATTTTCTCCGTTCATACCACCTCGATGCCAACAACTACCTCTCCGGGATTTTTGCGATCATGTGCGGGAATATGATCGGCAAAGACACTACCAAACTCTCAGCAATTCTCAAAGAGAATCTAAACCAAGAGAGCGATAAAGAAGAGTTTGAGCTTTACCGCACCCTCATGGAAGTTGCTCAAAATAATATGCCGGGCGCAGCAAAATGGTTGGACAAAAAATACAATGAACGACCGTTCTATCTCGCACTTGATTTGGAACTTGCTTCTGAAACAGGCCAAAAAGAGGATGCCCGCAAATATGCAAAACGTTTAGCAACGCTTCAACCGAATGATATTTTGCCACATCTGATGGTAATCGATACCTACTTCGGCGATCAAAAACCAAAAGCGTTTGCCGGAGCGGCGATCAACTACCTCAAAAAGCAATCGTTCCAATACGACGATCTCTATTTCGGACCGCAAATTACCCGTGACCGGATGGTTTTAATGTCCGCAATGACAGGACAACTCGCGCCGTTTATCGAACGGCTTGAAACACGTCTACAGGCGACAACAGATCATACTACCGATATTATCAGCGCACTGGCACAATCGTATTTTTATAATCAAGATTTTGAAAAATCGTATTCGCTTTACAATCAGTTGATTGATACTCATAAAATTCGTGATGAAAAGACCCTCTTTATGGGCGCATCTGCTTCAATCGGAGCACGACATTATGAGAATGCCATTGCATTGCTTGAGCTCTCAAAAATCCAGAATCCGACCTATTTAGAGACACTATACGCTCTCTCATTGTTATACATTCAAAATCGCAATAACCCAGCCGCTGTCATCCAACTTGACAAAATGGGGAATACCGGATTTCAATCACAGAACTTTGATTTCCAAATCGATACCGAAAAATTAGCCAAAGAGCCTAAAAGCTATCATCCTCTTTGAAAGAGGCGACGCAACATATAAAAAGAGGCTCTTATAGGGCCATACAATAAATATCCCGCCGCTAAAAGTGCCATCCCCTCTATCGGATAAACAAAAATTCCCATCGCTACAACAATAAAACCGATCAAAAATCGGATGAAATGGAACGTTTTAAAGTTCATTTTTTTGAAACTCGGATAACGGATATTGCTTACCATTAACATTGCCAATACCAATGCAAGAGGAAGAATAAATACTTTGTAGCTAGCCAGCGAATGGTACCGCTCAAGCACCAAAATAGCTATCGATATCATGACTGCCGCTGTAGGGATAGGAAGCCCGATAAAGACACTTGGTTCTATGCGCGATGTCGTCACATTAAACCTTGCCAGCCGAACCGCACCGAAAATGATAAAGAGGGCACTGACGACAATACCGATACGCCCATACGCTTCACCGACATACAAATACAGAATCAATGCCGGAGCAACACCGAATGCGACAATATCTGCCAATGAATCAAATTCAACCCCGAAATGGCTTGCCGTATTGGTCAAGCGGGCGACACGCCCATCCAATCCATCAAAAATCAATGCTAAAAAGATAAACCACGGTGCAGAATCAAAAGAGCCTTCCAAAGCTAATACAATTGCATAAAACCCTGAAAATATAGATGCTGCCGTGAAAAAATTGGGAAGAAGATAAGCGATAGGCGGTGGAGTGCTGCGCATCGGATTACGCTGCGTTTAGGTATCCGATGACACTCTCACCCGCTCGTACGGATGCACCGGCATTGACCGAAACACGCGCTGATGCAGGGAGGTAAATAACACTGCGCCCTTTTGCCAAAAAGCCGTATCGAGTACCCTCTTTGAACTTTTGACTTTTCTCAAGTTCAATGCCGATTGGAAAACAGCTTTGCTCGCTCAAATGTTCGATATAAATTTCATCCCCTTTTTTAGAACGGAACGAAATAACCGCTTTTTCATTTAGCGTATCGGATAATGGATGGTACAACGGCAAAGAGGCACCGTGTCGAATTTTAAACCCTTCCACTTCACAATCAAACGGAGCACGCAGCATCGATACATCCCAAAGGGAGTTCATTACCGTCACTTTTGACATCTTTTGATCATCCACAATACTCTCTTCGACGGAGAGGACGATACCGTCTACACTGCTGATAACGGCATCTGATTCGGTTTCGGAGGTATTGCGTTCAGGGTTTCGAAAAATAATCAATACAGAGAGCAAAAGCGCTCCGAAGATAAATTGGAACAAATGGAGTCCAGTCATACTAAAAAACAAGAATAGAGCGCCCAAAACGCCTGAAATTAGCCATCCTCGATTCGAGAGGATAAAGGTATCATTTTGTATGCTCATAATCTACTCCTATTCGTCAATTACAGTTTTTGGACTATCGGGGATCTCTTTACGAGGTTCGAGCTTTGTCGGTATATTGTGTTCGGTTTCGTATGCTTCAATAATCTCACGAACCTGATCGCCGGAGATATTCTCTTTGGCATATAAGAGCTCGACGATTTGCTCAATAGCACCGCGGTACTCTTCCAATCTTGCTTTAACCTCTTCATAATGCTCTTGAAGAGAACGTTTGATAAACGTATCCATATCCTCGGCCATTTTATCGCTATACTCGCGTGCTTGGGTCATTCCACCGCCCAAGAAACTGCTGCGTTGTTTCTCTAACACCATAAGACCTGCAACATCGCTCATACCGTACATTTGTACCATTGCTTTGATGATGTCGGTAGAGCGTTCCAAATCGTTTGCCGCACCGGTCGAAATTTCACCGATAAAGACCTCTTCTGCCGCGCGTCCGCCGAGCAATACATCCACTTCAGCCCACAGTTCATGACGCTGCATCAAGTATTTGTTCTCTTCGGGGGTATTGAGGGTATACCCAAGAGCTGCCAAACCGCGAGGAACGATCGAAACCTTGGAAACCTTTTTAGCTCCCTTCGTCGTCTCTGCCAACAGTGCATGACCGCTTTCATGATATGCCACGATCCGTTTCTCTTTTTCATCGATACGGCGGCTCTTTTTCGAAAGACCTGCAATCGCCCGCTCAACCGCTTCACGCATATCTGCTTGTCGAACGGTTTTTTGATTTTTTCGTCCTGCAAGCAATGCTGCTTCGTTGACGATATTGGCCAAATCGGCACCCGCTAATCCGGCTGTAAGACGGGCAATCTCTTCAAGATCAACATCTGCGTCTTGTTTAACCCCTTTGACGTGAACATTGAGGATATCGATACGCCCTTGGAAATCCGGTTTATCGACCAAAACCTGTCGGTCGAACCGTCCTGGACGCAACAATGCCGGATCAAGAATTTCCGGACGGTTTGTGGCTGCCAAAATAATGATCGGCGTATCCGTACCGAAACCGTCCATCTCGGCTAAAAGCTGATTGAGGGTCTGTTCACGCTCATCGTTACCGCCCATCACACCGCCGGCTGCACGACTTTTACCGATCGCATCGATTTCGTCAATGAAAATAATAGACGGAGCGTCTTTTTTCGCTTGTTCAAACAAATCGCGAACACGCGCCGCACCGACCCCCACAAACATTTCAATGAAGCTTGATCCCGATACCGAGAAAAACGGCACTTCCGCTTCGCCCGCTACCGCTTTGGCTAAAAGAGTTTTACCCGTTCCGGGGCTACCGACGAGCAATACCCCTTTGGGAATTTTAGCCCCGAGCTCTACATAACGATCCGGAAATTTCAGGAAATCGACAATTTCATGCACCTCTTCTTTGGCCTCTTGCGCACCTGCAACATCATCAAATTTGGTTTTCGGTTTTTCGGAATTGATCAATTTTTTGGAATTGCCCATCCCTAAAATGCCGCCACCCATATTTCGTTGCATACGACCGGCAAAAAACATCCAAATTGCAATGATAATCAAAAACGGGAAAAGCCAACCGAACATCTCGGTAAACCAATTGGTCTCACTGAAACCTACATAGTTGATTTTTTTGGCATCCAGTAATGGGATTAGGGTCGAATCTTGACCGACGATACGTGTCGTATAGGCAACTTTTCCATTACCGTCGTTGCCGATTGCACGAATGTAGGTTTGGCCGATAGAGACTTTTTCTACCTGCTTGTCATTGATGAGACGTTTGAGGTCGGCATAGCTGATCTCTTGGGTGCGTGTTACATTTTGCCCATTCAATTTTCCTGCAAGTTCATTCTCATCTCCGATTATCGCTTTAAAGAGAACAATAATAACAATCGAAAAAAGGGCAAATGTGATTAAAGGATTTTTATTGAAAAAATTACCGTTTTTATCGGGTGAAGGATTTTGGTTCGGTTCATTATTAGCCATATTATACAGTTCCTTTTTGTGTTACCACGAGAGTAACCCACTCATTCTCGACGAGGCGCTCCGTCAATTCAAAATTTTTATACGCACGAAGTACTTTCTCTTCGTATTTGTCCATGATACCCGAGAGGATCAAAATTCCCCCATCACGCAGCCGCTTTCTCAAATCGCTGGCAATAAATACCAAAACATCGGCTACGATATTGGCAATGATGACATCATATTGCTCATTGGTCTCGTTAATCGAACCTTCCCATAGCCGGCGATAGCCGATATGGTTTTGTTCAGCGTTGACGATCGCATTTTCAACAGATAGGGGATCGGTATCACACGCATCGACGATAGCCCCTTTTTTAATTGCGGCAATCGCCAAAATTCCGCTACCGCATCCGACATCCATCACTGTATCGCCGCTTTTAACGTATTTGGCTATCCCGCGCAGGCAGGAAGCCGTAGTAGGATGATGACCCGTTCCAAAAGCCAAAGCAGGGTCTATAGCGATGTTAAGCATCCCCTCTTTTGGTGCTTCCCATGTCGGATGGATATAAAACGGGTCGATCTCTACGGGTGCGATCCCTTGCTGGTACTGGGCGATCCAGTCGTCATTTTTCTCTTTCGTGAGAGTCATCTCGACATCGATAACCTCACCGACAGCTCGTTGCAATGCTTCAGAAAATTGTTCAACGCCCCACATGACCGTCTCAAGGTCTTCTTCGCTACGGATAATAAAACCATCTTCGATTTCCTCGAATCCGACAGGCAAGATGTCGACAAGGAAATCACTAAAAAGTTCAAGATGTGATGATGGTTTTACCACCAACATATAGTAGTAATCTTGCATTAACCCTCAGTACCAAGTACGGCAGTAAGTTTTTCTTTAAGTACTTGTGGAGTGAACGGTTTAACGATGTAGTTATTAACACCTGCTTTGAGCGCAGTAATAACTTCCGCTTTACCCCCCTCTGTCGTTACCATGATGATCGGAAGATCCACAAAGCGTGCATCTGCACGTACTTTTTTAACCAATTCCAATCCATTCATCTCCGGCATATTCCAGTCGGTGATTAGCATCCCCATATCGGGATTGGCATCCAACACATTCCATCCCTGCAATCCGTCTTCACCTTCTAAAACATCTTCATAACCGAGTCGTGAAAGTGTATTTTTGATAATACGGCGCATTGTCGAGCTATCATCTACAACCAATAATTTCAAAGTACGTCCTTTTATTGATACATTATTTACAGAATTAATCTCTAATCATAACCTAACCAAGTTTGCGGTAAGTTTAAAAAAAGTTTTTGAGGTCAATTCTCCCCTCATAAAACGCTTTTCCGACAATCACACCGGAAACCTCTTTGCTTGCCAGAAGCGCATGGATATCGCTCTCGTCTTTCACACCGCCGCTGGCAATTGTCGGAATTCCGGATGCACGGGCAATATCGATGGTAAAATCGACATTTACACCAGAAAGTGTACCGTCTCGTCCCACGTCGGTACAGATGATTGCTTGAACCCCCGCATCGGCAAATGCGCGTGCCAAATCGGTCGCCCGCATAGAGCTCACTTCGCCCCATCCCTCAACTGCAACGAATCCGTCAATCGCATCGATGCCGACAACGATAGGATACTTGGCTGCCATTGATTTGACAAATTCAGGATCACGCAGTGCGATAGAGCCTAAAATAAGGCGATCAATTCCAAGATCAAGATAACGTTTAATCGTCTCTTCATCCCGAATACCGCCTCCAAGCTGCAATTTGACATTGCAGTTTTCACGGATCAAACGAATCTGTTCCAAATTTTTCGGTTCACCTGCAAAAGCACCATTCAGATCCACCAAATGAACCCATTGGGCTCCCATCTCTTCAAATGTCTTTACCAATTCCCATGGGGTATCAGAATAAATTTTGGCACTCTCCATCAACCCTTTGGTGAGGCGTACCGCTTTGCCGTCTTTTAGATCAATCGCCGGAAAAATAGTCATCAAGAAATCCTTTTAGAGGTTAATAAAATTATTGAGAATAGTGAGGCCGTTTTGATGACTCTTCTCCGGATGTGGCTGTAAACCCATCACGTTCTCGTGCGCTACGGCACTTGTAAAACGGTATCCGTAAACCGATTCGCCAATCGTATCGGCCGCATTAGTCGTCAGTGCATGATACGAGTGGACGAAATAGAGATAATGGGCTTCATCCAATCCGCTAAATAACGGGTGATCTTTGGTAAACATCCGATTCCATCCCATATGCGGAACTTTTAGCGGCGTATGAAACCGGCTGGCATCAAACGAGACAACCCGCCCTTGAATAAGTCCGAGCCCTTCGGTGATACCAAATTCTTCACTCGATTCAAACAAAAGCTGCATCCCTAAACATATTCCCAGCAAATGCTTTCCGCTTTGGGCATACTCACGTACCGCTTCATCCATCCCACGTGCTCTTAAATGCTCCATTGCATCACCGAAAGCACCTACCCCCGGTAAAATAATACGATCGTACTGAGATAGTTTATCTGGATCGGATTCAACAACCACTTTTTCTCCAAGCAGATCAAAAGCGTTCTTTACACTGGCCAAATTACCCATGTTGTAATCAACAATAGCTATCAACTGCGTTCTCCTAAATTAGTAAAGCGGATATAGATCGCCAATCCGGTCAACAACATCGCTACACCGCCTATAATATAAATCGCATTGACCAGCATATCCGGCTCAGTCATTGCAAATTTGAAGACCAGCATCAACGCTTCGATAGAGAGGGCGATAATGATCGAGCCTAAAAAACGGACCATCGTTTTGTGAATGCTCGAATCGGGATCGTGTTTGAGTCTCCCCAAGACCTCCTCTTCAAAGAGGGTTTTGACCAGATCCAATATCGCTAAGGATAAGGTGAGCAAAATCGTCGCTTCAAAGACGTCTTTGATCTCGATCTTACCATACTGCCCCATTCCGTATGTTAAGAACCCTTCGATCCCTTTCACAAATAGCAGTAAAGAAACCAATGCCAACACCACGGTAAATGCGGCATACGCTCCTCTAAAAATCCGCCCTGCAGTCGATTCAAGTGCCATCGGATGGGCAATTTTCAACACTTCTGCAAGTGGCATATCGATACATGCCACATAAACGATCTCACCGTTTTCATCAAACACCGGTTCAGATGCGGTGACGGTAAGCTCATCGTTGAGTAAAGAGGGGTACGGATCGGTGATCGTGCATCGACGCTCATGCATCGCACGATAATAGTAGGCTCTCGTTGAGCGGCCAGCACCAATATCCTCTTCTTTTTTTCCGTTTTTTAAGTACGTAGGAGATACTTGATTTCCAGCAGCATCGAGCAAATAGGTTGCTTCAAGCCCCTGTAAATCTCCCCGAATTTTTAATAATCGGGCGGTCAATGATTCAAGAGAAACCGAAGGGAGATGATTCGGAAGGTTTTTATGAAATAGATAACAAAAATAAGCACGCGCTTTCGGACGAATTTCGGCGAACTGCCGAATGTCTTGAATAACCATATTTTCTGATCCTCCTCTCCTATTTTTGATAGTTATTGTAGCTTAGTTGCGCTATAGTTACGCTTATGAATTCAGCCAAACTTCGTATCGCTATTGTCCGCCTCAGCGCATTGGGCGATATCGTCAATACTGCCGTTGCACTGCAAATCGTGCACAAATACTATCCAAACGCGCAGATCGATTGGTATGTCGAAGAGGTGTTTGCTCCGATTCTCCTCGATCATCCTCTCGTTCACGAAGTGATTAGTGTCCCGATCAAACGGATCAAAAAAACCAAAAGTTTTCAACTCCTCCGCAAGAGCATACGAAATCTCCGATCACGAGAGGGTTACGATCAGATCATCGATGCCCAAGGGCTTCTCAAATCGGCAATTGTCGCCTCACTCATCAAAGGAAAAGTGCACGGATTTGATCGCAACAGCATCCGCGAAAAACTAGCCACGTCGTTTTACGATACCACCTCTGCCATCCCGTATGAAATGAATGTAATTAAACGCAATGTTTTAGTGATTGCCGAAGGGTTGCATATCCCCTATAATGAAAATGACATTCTCCAAAAAGAACCCCTTTTCCCTCAAAAAGAGCGCCCTTCGGAACTCAAAGAGGGGAAAAATATTGCATGTGTAATCGGTGCATCATGGCCGAGCAAATGCTATCCCAAAGAGCATTTTGCGACCCTTTGTGACGCATTGCCGTATCCGACGTATCTCATTTGGGGAAGTGAAGCCGAACGACTCGATGCACAGTGGATTTGTGAACACTCTTCCAATGCCCTTCTCGCTCCAAAAATGTCGCTCGGCGAACTGGTCAATTTTATCTCCCATTGTGATCTCATCATCGGAAACGACACGGGTCCAACCCACATTGCATGGGCTATGAACCGTCCTTCGATAACGCTTTTCGGTCCGACCAATGAGAGGATGATTTATCCGACAGCCATCAATATCGGTATAAAATCTCCATCGGATGTTAATATTCTAAAAATTGATCGACACGATTTCAGTATTCGCCACATACCACCTGAAACCATCTCTCGAAAGGCTAAAGAATTATTATGATCGGATTTCGTCTTTTTTTACTGCTTGATTCATTCTTGATGGCTCTTAATGCACGATGGCGCAAAAACTTCTTTATTTTTTTAGCATATCTTGCATGCACTTTTGATCAAAAACGAAAGCGTATCATTCGTCAAAACCTCAATTTTGCTTTTCCTGATGGGTTAAGTGATCATGAGCGCAATGAGATAGAACACTACTGCTATAAAAACCTCGCATTGAATTTTTTACAAGTAATGGAAAACCGCCGCAATACCCAAGAAGATCTTCGTCGCAAAGTGACATTTAAAAACAAAGAGGTAGTGGATCGCCTATTAGAGCAAAAAAAAGCAATTATTTTTATCTCTGCCCACTACGGGAACTGGGAAATTGGGGCGACTGCATTGGCCGATTTGATCACTCCTACGCTCTCTATCTACAAAACACTGAACAATAAGGCGTTTGAGCCCTATCTTCTCCAAGCAAGAACAAATCATCAAATGTCTATGTATGAAAAATCGGGGGCTTTGAAGTATCTTTCAAAAGCACTCAAAAAAGGGGAATCGGTCTCTCTGATGATTGATCAGGCGAGTAATGCTCGAAGCGGTGTCAAAGTTAACTTTTTTGGCCATCCGACCTATCATTCCTCTTCGCCGGCTATGTTGTCACGCAAATACGACGCCCCTATCGTAGGGCTGTACATCTATACTGACGATGAAGAGAACTATACCATTACCTTTGAAGAACCGATTGTAGTAGAGGGAGAAGATGAAGATTCCATCATTGAAGCGACACAGCGCCAAGTCGATGCGCTCGAAAAAGTGATCCGAGCAAACCCGAAATTTTGGTTTTGGTGTCACAAACGGTGGAAAGGGGAATACAAAGAGATTTACGCGGGGTAAGCCTCTTTTAGAATTTCATACAACTCCTCAGGAGTCATATCCGGATGTTCTTCCCATGCATTTTTCATCACGGCATTGTCTTCCAAGCCGTTCCAGATTTTGATGTAACTTCCCTCTTTGTATCCGTGATCTTGTCGGAATTGGTTGAGGATATTCTTGCCAACATACAAACGGTACAGTTCAGTCGCATTGAGTGCGCCCAAATACGCCAACTCAAAAAACTCTTCGACTAAAGCCCCGACCATCTCTGCTGAAATGGGAATCAATGAAAGGCGCATAACGTTTTCGATTCTTGTCATCAACAATAAATCGCTCCCGAATGTTAGAGGAATCGATGTGTTGAGCTTTCGATATTCGGGGGTTTGCGCCATTCTCTCTGAGAGTTCTTCGATACTTTCAGCTTTATTCGAAAATTCCAATACCAAGCTCATCACAAAATGCCACACATCCACAATCTCAATCTGAAGGTTGGCATAATCGGTTGGTTGGGCAATGCTTTTCCAGTGTTTCCAACTGAAGGAATCAATCATTTCAGCCGATTCCATATAGATGCATCGACGCCAGTTGATCGGTTTTCCCTCTTTGGTGATCCCTTTTTCCCATCCGATACCATTCGTCGCATCGTTTAGTTGTTGTTGTAATTCGAGCATACAGAGTAATTTGTTCATGGTTATCCTTTTCAAAGTTTCAAATTATAGGTAAAATTTCCTATGCAAAAAATAATCTGTCAAAAATGTATTTACTATTTCGTCACTTGGGAAGCCCATCAGCCGCACGGATGCAAGGCTTACGGATTCAAAAGCAAAATGATCCCCTCCATGGTCGTCCAAAACTCCAGTGGGAAACCGTGCACTTTATTTCAGCTCAAAGCCCCCGTCTCCAAGTAATCTTTTTCCCGAATCCGAGGGTATTATCAGTCATCTTCACCTCATCAAGCCGAATAGACCAAAGAGTCGGATTCATAACCCGCGCATAAGGGAACGCTTCGAAATAGAGACTTTTCAGTGTATCCGGACACACTTCGATCTCTCCGCTAAACTGTACCCCCTGTATTTTTCCTACCGTTTTGGTCTCCAGCGCAACCGTCCCTGCGACATGGGAATTTTGCAGAGCATTTCGCATATGTTCCGTCGATTCATCGGATGCTACGATAAATGAGATACTTTGCGCGTCATACGCGTAAAACATCGAACAGCACCAGAGTCTCTCTCCCCTTGTCGCAAGAGCCAAAAGATGATGTTTTTGAATAAAAGCGATAATTTTAGAGTCCATCCAATGCTCCACACAGTTTTTCCAGTGCTTCATCGAGTTGTTCGGAAGCAACCGCAAAATTAAGCCGCATGAATCCCGATCCCTCTTTCCCGAAACTCAAACCCGGGCTAAGCCCCAACCCCGCTTTATGGACGAAAAACTCCCGTAATTCTCTATCTCCCAGCTCCATCTCTCGACAATCAAGCCATGCGAGATAGGTCGCCTCGGGTTTCGTGTAGCGAATCGGTGTAGCAAAAAGTGCCTCAGCGATGCGCTGTGCATGATCACTGAGATGGCCTAAAAGTTTTTGGTACCATCCATCCCCCTCCCGATATGCCGCTTCAAACGCTACATGAGACAAAAGCGCTCCATCTCCCCAATGTACCCGTTTGCATTCAGCCTCAAACATTTCGCGTAATGTTTGAGACGCAATACACACCGTCGAGATCGAAAAACCTGCCATATTGAACGTTTTTCCAGGTCCCATCAAAGTCACCGTATTCTCTAAAAATGCCGAAGATAACGATGCCAAGGGGATATGCTTATTCGGAGCATAGACAATATCGGAGTG
This sequence comes from Sulfuricurvum sp., assembly GCF_022759005.1. Taxonomy (GTDB): domain Bacteria; phylum Campylobacterota; class Campylobacteria; order Campylobacterales; family Sulfurimonadaceae; genus Sulfuricurvum. The sequence goes on from NZ_JAEMQA010000074.1 coordinate 15,114, forward strand.
AATCTCATCGCTGATAATGCGGATACCGTGTTCCAAACACAATTCCCCCAACGCTAAAAGCTCTGAACGGCTCCATACCCGCCCGATCGGATTATGCGGTGAACAGAACAATAACAGTTTTGTTTTAGAGGTAATCTGAGCACCAAGACGCTCAAGATCAAAGCGGTATATACCTGAATCATCTTGTTTCAAGGGATGGATGATTAACTCACGGTTATTCTCTTTGACCATCGAATAAAACAGAGGATAGACCGGGTCCATAACGATCACCTCATCCCCCTCTTCGCTGAATGCACGAATGGCGCATCCGATCGATGCGACAACGGAGGGGGAGTAGCTGAGCCATTCACGTTTCATCTCAAACCCGTGATGATGACGCATCCAATCGATCTGAGCTTCATAGGCGCTATCGCTCATGATCTCATAGCCGAGTATCGGATGTTCTAATCGCTTTTGTACCGCATTGATGACACATACAGGCGTTGCAATATCCATATCAGCAACCCATAACGGCTGCACCTCTCGGGTGTGAAAAAGTTTTTCTCTCAATACATATTTTTCGGCATTGGTAGATGTACGATCAATATAGCGAAACTCATCCATACCGTTTTTTCCACACATCAAACATTTTCTCTATCCGTCCATATTTTTCGGCTTCATTTTCACCGTCACCGATGACGTACCGAAATCCCGCGTGCTGGATAAAATGACGGCGAAAAGCGTACCGCGACTCCCTCATAATCTCATTACCGGTAGAGATCCACGATCCCCCTTTGATGAGATTGTGTTTCCCATCAAACGTCGGGAGCGAAAAATCCTCGTACCACGGATGGGTAAAGAACCCCTCATACGCGTCCATCTGCGTTTGTGTCCACTGCCATACATTCCCAACAACATCATACAATTCACCGTGCGCAAAGGTATCTACAGGGACAGACGACGCATAATGGGCAAGATTGATATTGGCACGCTGATCGTCAAAGATCGCTTCATCCATACCGCCCATATTCACCATAACTCTCCACTCCGCTTCGGTAGGAAGCCGATACGTTTGTCCTTCCTGTGCACTTTTCCATCGGCAAAACGCTTCGGCTTCGAGAGCATTGACCTCAACCGGCCAGTTGTAAGGCATCTCGATCTCTTGGGTCAATGTTCGGAGTTTGTACCGTCCATCCTCCTGCAATACCCAAAACGGCGGACACGTTGCTTTGCGTAGCTCAAGATAACGCAGCCCCTCTTCATCCCACCAACGGCTAATTCCATATCCGTTTGCAGCGACGAAGTCCATAAATTCGCCGTTACTGACGAGGTATTTGGAAGTTTGAAACGATTCGACTCTTATTCTTTGGACGCCATATTCATTGTCCCATCCATAGAGCCCCTGATCCTCAGTACCTTTTCCCATACTCACCTCTGAAGCGGGAAAATCGATCAACACATTCTCCAATGCATCCCCCCGCAGAGGGCATATCGGAAAATCATCATGAGAGACAACAAACTCCAGCGGCATCTGACGGTGCAAGACACTGGAGGTCTCGATGTGGATCCGTTCATGCTCGATCCCCATCCATATTGCCCACAACGGATCCCTTTGGGTGATCGGAAAGCTCATCGGTAGGGTCATAATCATCTCATCCACCAGCGTCCGAACTTTTTGCCGATAAGCTCGGACGTCATCCAATGCCGGCCATTTTAGGGCATCACTTGACGCATCCCACGTCATCTCATCAACACCGACAGCAAACAGCTGTTCGAAATGGGGATTGATCCGCTCGTGCAGTGCACCTGATGCAATCAGCTTATTGATGTAAAAAATTGCCGTATGCCCGTAATAAAAAATCATCGGATGACGGGTCGGTTCAGATTGCAGATAATACACTTTATCGCTTTTGAGCAGATCAAACAACGATTCAAAAAGATCAAAACTTTGATGAAAATACTCTCTCAATTCTGAACGTTTTGCCTCGATGTCAGCTCCATCCAACGATACCGATCTCATTTGCTTGTGCAACACACTTTTTCCTTCTAAGCATTATGAGACATTTTATCCAATTTATGATGCTGATTCCTCTGAAAATCTGTAATTGTTTTTACCTGTATTTTTCGCTTCATACATCGCTTTGTCTGCTTGTCTGAGCATTTGATCGGGATCGGTACTGTTTTCAGGAAAGAGGCTTATACCGATACTCGCGCCGACACGAATCGTTTGCTCACCGATAAAAAATGGCTGGTTCAACGAAGTGATGATCGACTTGGCTATTTTTTCGACATATTTCGTATCCTGAACCCCTGGAAGCAAGACAATAAATTCATCTCCCCCCAACCGTCCTACCGTATCACTGTGACGAACGCAATTGCTAAGCCGCAAGGCGACACTTTTGAGCAATCGATCGCCTATATCATGCCCGTGACCGTCATTCACCCCTTTAAAGCCGTCAAGATCCAAAAACATGACCGTGACAATACTCTCTTTGAGTCGCGCTTCATGAAGCGACTGCTCCAATAGACTCATCACCATTTTTCGATTCGTCAAACCGGTCAACGCGTCCATGTGAGCTTCTGTTTCCAACTCATCAATGTGGGTGACCATATGTTTCGTCATCCGAAGTGAAAGGAGCAAACCGATGAGAAAAATAATCAAAACGGTAGAAAGGATACTGTTTCGGATAATATAGAGCACTTTAAACGCTTCGGACTCATCTATTTTTGCCACCATACCCCATCCCACAATCGGAACGTATCGCCATGCGGCGAGCACTTTTGCCCCACGATAATCAATCGATTGCCCTCTTCCGTTATGCCCTGTCGCACTTAAAATAGCCGGTATCGCGATAGTCCCATTCAATGGAACACTACGCTTCATTCCCGCATTTTTATCATGTCTTAACGGGCTCAGAAACATCACTTTGTCTCCAACTTGCTTGACTAAAAGTATTTCACCGTTCTCTCCCAAACCGGAGTAGTCTTGTATCTGTTTAAAAAACGAGTTGGCGGAAAATTCAATCACAACAACTCCGATAAGCCTATTGTCATAATCTAAAATAGGAGCGGAAACTTTAAACAGACATTTCTGTCGATCTTTTGTACTGCAAGCATAATACATTTCTGAAAAATAGAGTTTTGTTTTTCCCTCTTCAACCATAGTATTGTCGAATTTTGTAATCGCATTATCATCTTTTTTTTGGGAACTGACAATCACTTTCCCGTCTAATCCGACAATATAAATTTGATTAATTTTATCTTCCGATAGATAATTATTCAACTGCTCTTCATACAAATTTTTAGCTTCTTGAGGATAAGATGATTCGTGTAGGAGTAAATTTTTGGTATAAGGGGAGCTTTGTATAGTGTGAATATCGTTGAGGAGTTCATCATAAAAACTTTCGATTTGTATTGCTTTTAATTTGCAGATTGCGTCCAAATGGGCAATTTCAGAAGCGATAATTTGTTTTTTGATCGTTGAGTAACTGTACACTGCGATAAGCAGCATAGGGATGAAAGCCGCAAGGGATAATGTCCATAACAGCCTCATTTTCAAAAGTTTAGCAGAGACATTCATGGCAGTGTACCCCCATTAGGGTTATTGTACACTATTGTATTCAATTTGTATAATTAAATTTATTATTACATCTGATTTGTTAGTCAATTGATAGATTTACTCAACTAACTTAGTCTTCCACCTCAATGTACGGATATTTTTTGGAGTTCTGTTTCAAAAAAATCGTCCAATATTTTTTTCTCTTTTGGGTTCAAGAGGGCATTTTTATGCATCATGAGATATTCCCCTTTGGGCATGAGTGCATCATTCACTAGCTGTTTGCCCCGCTTTAACCGTTCCAATTTCACCGAAGGATCAATCTTTTCCCAGTTGGAGAAATCGAGTGCTTTACGCCCCTCGCTAATATTATTGGCCATCACCCATGAAACAGGTGCCACATTGTAATACCAAGGATATTTTGTTTCAGAAGAATGGCAGTCATAACACGATGTTTTGAGGATATTCATCACTTTTGGATCGCTCTGTAAAGCAACGCTTGGATCCACTTTCGGATTGTTAAAATCGGGACGGATTAACTGCATTATCCCCACAATCCCGACCACCCAATAGAGTATTTTTTTCATTATGATCCGCATCCTTTGTCTCTGATTCAAGTAAGCGTTGCAATGATAGCGTATGAGTGGCAAACGATTTTGAGTTAAATCGTAAAAAGCATGAGAGGGGAGAGCTTCCCCTTTAATCACAACTAAAACAGATACGCAGTAAACTCACTTCTATGAAAATACTCTTTCCGTCTTTATTTACTCCTTTTTCTGATCTCACGGCTGCTTTTACAACACGGCACGGAGGCATATCAAAAGCTCCTTATGAGAATGCAAACCTCGCATTCCACGTCGGGGATAATCCTGAAGACGTTGTAAAAAATCATGATCTTCTCGCTACTAAGCTCGACTATGATCGCTACTCTCTGATTCATATGCGCCAAATTCACTCGGATAAAATTGTACGGGTAGATCACACATTGACCTTTAATACCCCACCCGAATGCGATGCGTTAATTACCAACCGCCCAAATACACCGTTGATGGTGATGAGTGCTGATTGCACGGGGATATTGATCTATGATCCGATCCAAAAAGCGATAGGGGCGGTTCATGCGGGACGTGCGGGTGCACTCAATTCCATCCTCCCCAAAACGATCCAAGCGATGTACCAAACATTTGGCTCAAAAAGCGAAAATCTCTACATCGTTCTGGGTCCCTCTATTGGCGGATGCTGTTATGAAATTAATGAAGCAATAGCCGCCGAATGTGACGAAAAAGGGTACAGCTTGGCATTGCGACGAGAAGATGAAAAAGTATTTTTGGATGTCAATACGATTCTTTTGGAACAGTTAAAAAGTTTGAAGATAACCCATATAGAAGTATCCGATCACTGCACAGCGTGCCGCAAGGATGAGTATTTCTCCTACCGCGGCGATGCTCAACATACCGGACGCATAGCGGGCGTGATTATTCTGCGTTGATTGCAGCCGCCAATTGTTCGGGTAAAAGCCCTAACGATTCTTCAACCATTCGGGCATTGCCGTGTTTGATAAATTCATCGTCATACTCGAAACTCACGACCGAAACATCGGTGATTTTCGCTTCGGAGAGCCATTCCAACAATGCACTTCCGACACCACCAAGGCGTGCCGAATCACTGAATACATACCATTGTTTATGCAAAGCGGCCATTTTACGCAACATTACATCATCGAGCGGTTTGACGAATCGAAGATCGAGCAATGAGGGTTTTTGTTCCATTAACGCTATTGTTTGTGCCGCACGCCCCACACCGTTGCCGTATCCGATGAACAACCGATCACTATCGTTTGCCAAAAGAAGCTGCGCTTTCCCTTTTTCAAAAGGGAGCGATTCGGGTAGATCCGCTTCAAAAAAAGCGCCACGCGGATAGCGAATCGCACACGGATGCTCATACGTCGCAGCAAATTCAACGATTTGATGAAACGATCGTTCATCGCGCGGAGCACACAGGGTCATATTCGGGATAAGACGCAAAAAGCTGATATCATACGCCCCTTGATGGGTCTCTCCGTCTTCACCGACGATACCGGCTCGATCCATAGCGATAACAACCGGTAAATCCATCAGACACACATCATGAATCACCTGATCAAAACCGCGCTGCAAAAACGTCGAATAAATCGTACAAAACGGTTTGAATCCCTCTTTGGCCAGAGCCCCCATCGACGTTACGGCATGCTGCTCGGCAATCGCCACATCCCAAAATCGATCCGGATACTTCTCCATCAATGCGCTCAGTCCAGTTCCGCTCGGCATAGCCGCCGTTACGCCAACAACGTTAGGGTTCGCATCCGCAACCGCCATCAACGCTTCGGTATAGATTTGTGTGGCACTTTTCGCACCGCTTTTTGCACTTGCCGCACCGCTTTTGAGATCAAACGGAGAAACACCGTGCCATTTTTCATGTTTCCCCTCGGCGATCTCATACCCTTTACCTTTGATCGTTTGGACGTGAATCAAAACGGGCTTGCCCATCCCCTTGGCAATCTCAAACGTCTCAATCAGCGATTTGAGATCATGCCCGTCGATAGGACCGATATACTCAATCCCCATCTCTTCAAACATAATCCCTGGAGTAATGAGTTTAAACGACTCTTCGAAACGCTTGGCGAGGTAATGTGCCCCTTCTCCGAAATTATCGACAAACTGCTCTGTTTTCTTTTTAAACCGCTGATAAAACGGACTTGCCATCGCGGAACTGAGCATTCGGCTGATCGCACCGATCGGCTTGGCGATGGACATCTCATTATCGTTGAGGATAATGATCATCGGATATTTGCGATCTCCCAGTTCATTAAGCGCCTCATATGCCATCCCCGCCGACATGGCTCCATCTCCGATTACGACGACGGGAATACGACTCTCCTGCTCATGTTTGAGTACAATCGCTTTGGCGGCTCCGACACCGAGTGAAATCGAAGTCGAACTATGCCCCGCCACAAAATAATCACTTGGAGATTCGGAGGGTTTCGTGTAGCCGCTCAATCCACCGAACTGACGAAGGGTTGCAAACTCTTCCCATCGCTCGGTAAGCAGTTTGTGCGCATACGATTGGTGCGATACGTCAAAAATAAAAGGATCTTTGGTCGCGTCAAATACTTTGTGCATCGCAACGATAATTTCCGTTGCACCCAGTGTTGAACTCAAATGCCCCCCGTTGCTACTGACTACTTCTAAAATACGGTTCCGTATTTTTTGAGATAATTCCTCTAACTGCGACAAAGTAAAATTTTTAATATCCATTGTGATGCACTATCCTACACTAATTCAATACGTTTATGCTTCAAGCAATAAAGAGCGTTTTAATCTTTCATATCGTTTTTTAATCTCAGAATCGATATTTCCGACATCACTGATCGCAACAACACCACCAGGGCTAATCGCACGATCGGACAATACCTCTACGTGACCAAGAGACCCCACTTTTTCAGAAATAAATCCGTGATCAGCCGGATTGACACGCAAAGTCACTTTTGAAGCATCTTTGAGTTCATCGATAAGATCACCGGAGAGTTTCGCCGCAATTTTAGCGCTCCGCTCCGCCGTCTCAATCCCAATCACCTCTTTCGCAATATCAAGCGCGATATGGGTCAGCTCTTTTTGAATTGCATCAAGAGCACTTACAAATTCAGCCGCCGCATTTTCAAGCGTTTTCACTGACTGGGCAAGCAAATCATGGGACTGGGCGCTGGCTCCCGCATTTGACGCTTTCTCTTGCGCTATTCCAGCCTCAAATCCTTCAGCATAAGCAGCTTTACGAGCCTCTTCAAGTGCCAAAGCATGTTCTTCTTGCATCGATTCGAGTCTCATCTGCATTTTGATAACATTGGAACTCATCTCATCGGCTTTTTTCATCATCGACTCAATCAGCTCATCTTTGGAGGATTTCGACTCCTCTTTGCGGCGTTCAACAATAGGCTGCTCATCCATAGGAAAATTATTGATCTCATGAGTCGCTTCGCCGACGCTCATTCCTGAAAGGGATGAGAGAATTTTAAACTGGTATTTACTAATAGTATGTGATCCGGTAGCATTCTGCTGAATTACTACATCCATTTAGCCTACTCCACCATCTCTTCAGATTCACCCAACTGCAATACACCTTGTTCCGCCAACGCTTGAACGGCATCGACAATTTTACGCTGTGCCGATTCGACCTCTTTCATTTTCACGGCACCTAAGAACTGCAGTTCTTCGATAAAGGCATCTTTGGCACGCTGAGACATATTGGCATAAAATTTCTCTTTGAGCTCTTCGGCCGCATTTTTAAGTGAAAGCATAAGATCGTTTTTATCGACCGCTTTAAGAATTTCACGGATGCTGTTGTTATCCAAATTAACCATATCTTCAAAGGTGAACATCATCTCTTTGATCGATGCGGCAAGCTCTTGGTCAAGCTGCTCGATTTGACTCAATGTAGATTTGGACACTTTTGCACCCAAACGGTTGAATACGTCGGCGACCGAACGCGGTCCACCCACTTCAACTTTGTAGCTTGCGAGCGATTCGAGTTTGGACTCCAATACCGCACTGACCCGCTTAATAATGGATGGAGAGATGTCTCCGAGTTTTGCCATACGCATCGCTACTTCGGCGCGTAAATCATCTGGGAAGATATAGAGCGTTTCCGCAGCCGCAGAGGGATCCATGTGCGCCAAAATCAAAGCAACCGTTTGAGGGTGCTCCGTCATAATAAAGTCGGCCAATTGCTGCGGCTTAATTTTTGACAAGAATGCAAAGTTTTGGGTACTTTGCATCGTTTTGCTCAGTTTTTCTAAAACTTTTTTCGCTTCATCCGGTCCAAGCGCTTTATAGAGAATTTCGCGGGCGTAATCCATACCGCCGGTATTGAGATACTGATTTGATTGAATGATCGCATAGAACTCTTCAAGGACCGCAGCACCGATATTTTTTTCAATGGAGCGGTTATTTGCAATAAATTTGGAAATTTCGGTAATGGCATCGACACTCATCCGAGAAAACAGAGTTGCGGTAACATCTTCGCCCAGCTGAACCAATAATATGGCCACTTTCTGGGACATACTCATTTCATCAAAATTAGCTTGCTGAGACTGTGTTAACGTCATTTTCTCTCCTAACGCTTGTGTGAATTATCGGAGATGGGAAGTGATTCTTCTTCCAATAATGCCTGAATCAACGAAGCCACTTCTTCTGGATGCTCTTCGGCAATTTCACGAACTTTTTCAAGCAACACGTCGTATTTCAATTCATCCTCATTGAAATTATCCCCGAGCCCGAGCTGATTTTCGACTTTTTTACGCATTTGCTGTACTTTTTCAGTCAAATCTTCATCCTCATCGTCGGCAATCTCAAGATTCGGCTTCTCGAATTCTTCCTCTTCTCGACTGAAGTCTAACATACGTTCCGCAAACGGAATAATCATTTTTTTGTATGCTACGAACAATATGATAGCGACCAATATATATTTAAATACTGAGGCAAACGGAGTAATATAGGTAGCCATGAAATCGGATACTTTGGATGCTCCGTCTTTTGGTTTATTTCCGTCTTTCGAAGCTTGGAACTCGAAGTTACGAACTGTGACCTGATCGCCGCGCTGTTCATCAGCCCCGATCGATTGTTTTACCAAGGCATCAATTGCCTGAATCTGGGTCTCATCCAATGCGACGTATTGGATCTCATCGGTCGGTTGACCCGATGCATCTTTTTTCGGTTCATATTTCCCATCAACTACAACCGCGGCTGTCATCCGCTTGATGCGAGCAAACTCCATTTTTGTTGTGGAGACGGTTTTGGATACCTCATAATTCGTCGTACCGGTCGTTTTTTCGTATTTTTCACCGCCGCCGCTTGCAAGGCCTTGAACCGGACCGATATTGCTCACTGCTCCCGGCACTCCGCCTACCTGAGCCGGTGCTTGACCATCGCGCTTCTCTTCAGTGGTTTGCTCACTGCGAACAACGTTTTCAGGATCGAATTTTTCCGAGGTAGAGCTTTGTTCACTAAAGTCGTACTCAATCGTCACTTTTGCGACAACACGCTCTTTTCCTCCGATAAACGGCGCAAGTACATTGACGATTTTTTCTTCTTGTTTTTTCTCTTCTTTGGCTTTGTACTGTTGCTGAATGGCTGAAAGTTCACCCATGGCACTTGCATCATCATTATCACCCAATGTCTCACCATCGGCATCGATGAGTGCTACATTTTCGGGAGTCAGTTTCGGAACCGCTGCCGCAACGAGTTTTTTAATCCCACGAATTTGTTTTGGGGTGAGTTTTCTATCCGGCTGAAGTTGTACCATAACCGATGCGGAGGGAGGAACCTCTTCGGAGACAAAAAGGGTCTCTTTCGGCAAAGCGAGCGAAACACTCGATTTTTCAACCGGCTCCAGTGAATCGATCGATCGGGCAAGCTCCCCCTCCAAAGCTCGACGAAATTTAACCTCTTGATCGAAATTGGTAGCACCGAATTCCTGTTTGTCAAAGAGTTCAAATCCGACATGCCCCTCTTTGGGAATGCCTAAAGAAGCGATAGCAATACGTTCTTTATAGACAACCTCTTTTGGGACTTCGATAACGTTTTCTCTCGGAATACGGTAGGGAATTTTATCTTTTTCGAGCTGCTGGATTACTTTGGAAGCATCTTCACCGCTAAGCTGTTCAAACAGAACTTGATACCCCTCATTCTCTTTTTTTGAGCCTTCGGATGAATACACCACTAAAAAAATCAAAAAGCCGATGATCCCCGCGACTGCGGCACCGATAATAATTTTTTGTGCTTGCGTAAGTTTCCCGAAAAAAACAACCAGTTGCGAAAAAAGGGTCTTGAAATCCATTGTTACCTATTTTTATAATAAAGGATCAGTGAGTTCAAAAAATCGAT
>NZ_JAEMQA010000041.1 GCF_022759005.1 Sulfuricurvum sp.
GGAAAGCTGGGTTATGCAAGAAGTCTATTTAATTATCGATATTTTATCGAATCTATGAGCAAAGTCGAAATCGGTTAATACGCCGTTAATGCAATAGACTTCTCTTGGCGGTAGCGTTCTCGATACTACCGCATAAACTAAAATATTGCTCCTATTGAACCGTTTGACAATGGGGGCATTTTTTAGCAGCCAAAGGGATCTCCATTGCACACTCAAAACATAGAGAAACTTTTTGAATTCTGAAAACATTCATGACCCCTTTGATTTGGAACTGAAATAATTGTAACACAGAAATGTTGGTGCAATGTGATTCGTTCCAATTTTCCACATCTCTATAAAAAATAGGGAAATGTTTCGAAAAATTGACCCGCTGTTTACGTTTTTCAGGAATGATAAAAAGATAATAACTCTTTATAAATTTTAGGAACCCATGATCTATCGATATTTTATTTTTTTAGCCTTTTTTTTATCGCTCACATCCTACGCCCAAGTTGATAAAGAGAAGCTCGATAAACTTAATGTCGAAGCACTCTTAGTCAAAGAATTGACAACCAGCGAAATTATCTACGATAAAGAAGCCCTCAAAGAGGTCAAACCTGCCAGCCTCACGAAGATCATGACCGCCATTTTGGCGATTGAGCAAGGGAATTTGGATCGTCCAGTAACCATCACCGCTGAGATGATAGCTGTGGAGCCGACCAAAGCGGGCTACAAAGAGGGGGAGGTCATCCGACTTGAGGATTTAATCAAAGCCGCCATGATAAAATCAGATAACGATGCGGCAATGGCTATCGCTATCGCTGTCGGCGGAGATATGAATACCTTTGTCGACATGATGAACCTCAAAGCACAACAAATCGGTATGGAGAATACCGTTTTTACCAATCCTTGCGGTTTTGACATCGGCATCCACCACTCTACCCCGCTTGATCTTCTCCATTTGGCCGAATACGCCATTCAAAATCCCCTGTTCAACGACATCACCCGCCAAAATGAACACACCTACTTTTCGCTCAATACCAACCGAAAATTTATCGCAAAGACCCACAACCATCTTTTGGGAAAATACGAATATGCGGTGGGGGTTAAAACGGGCTATACCTCCAAAGCGGGACCGTGTTTTATCGCTCGTGCGAAAAAAGACGGCAACGATTGTCTGATTGTGATGCTCAATTCCAAAGAGAACCGCTGGAGCACCGCTCAACAGATATTTGAGCAAGTTTTCGTACAACCAGAAACTGCACCGTTAGAAGATACCTTTGTTGCTCAAGGGGGAGCAGCGGCACAATCTTCTCCAAATCTGCAGCTATAGCATCCCCTATATGAACAATGAGCCTTTGAATTTTCATATCGATCCTACCCCTACCCTCCCGACACGTCAGTGCCGATTCCAAGCACGTTTTTTAGGCTATGCACTCAGTTACGGCAATTATCTGATTGCAGGGATGATATGGTGGAGAAATGATTGGTTTATGGCGATAGGAGCACTGTTATTTGGATTTATCGTCTTCGGAATCATCCGAAGCAAGCTCCGCAATGACTCCATTCCCCCCGCGCAGAGAGAAGTTCCCTATACCGATTATGCGATTGCGACGTGGTATCTCTCACGTCATCACTGTTTTAACTAAGATCGAATAGCGATCAATCACGTTCGTAAAGATGCTTGTATTCCCCTTTGTGTTTTCCGTGATCGTGATGATGATGTTCTTCACCGTCTACATAAATCACTTCTCTATCGACAGTGCGTGTTTGTGCTCTTGTTGTCTCTTTGCTTCCGACAGCCGCACCGACCGCTCCACCGACACCACCGCCGATAATCGCACCGTTTTTACCACCTGTAGCCGAACCGATCGCCGAACCAACACCCGCACCGACCATACTGCCGACAACTGCACCGCCGTCGATTTCACCGGCATTCACATTTACCGAAGCTGCCAAAACGACGGCTAAAACTAAAGTTGTTTTTGTTTTCATGGTTAATACACCCCTAAAATAATAGTTTGCTATTGTAGCACGAACATGGTCACACGTCAGTCATGGCAATGCTAACCAATATGAATATACGACATCCCCCTAAGCTCCTCTGGGCTATAATTCGCCATACGTATCGAAACTGTAGGAATAAACCCATATGGCACTTGTCGATCTTCTCAACGTCTCTAAGCACTACGAAGCTCAAAAAATTTTAGAAAATATTAACTTCCATATCGACGAAGGTGAGCGGGTCGTCATCGTCGGTAAAAACGGCAGCGGCAAATCGACCCTCATGAAAATCGTCCACGGTTCTCTCGATGCCGATGAAGGGGAGCGGATCAACCGTCAGGGAATAGAGATTAAAATGCTCTCCCAAGTCCCTGCGTTTGACCCTTCTCACAGTGTCCGTGAAGCGATCGAAGCCGGGTTAGGGGAACTACGGACGGCAAAAGTTCGTTTCGATGAGATTTCAGCCCTACTCGCCGAACAATTCGATAACGAAACCCTCTTGTTAGAGCAATCACGTCTCACTACCTTTCTCGATCACCATAACGCATGGAATCTCGATGATAAAATCGAGCGGATTATGCACCACTTTATGCTCAAAGAGTATGAGGGCAAAAAAGTGACCTTGTTGAGCGGAGGGGAACAGCGCCGTGTCGCCCTCGCTTCGTTACTCCTGCTTAAACCCGACATACTCCTCCTCGATGAGCCGACCAACCACCTCGACGTCTACATGGTGGAGTTTCTCGAAGAGCTAATCCTCAAAGAGCGTTTCACCCTCCTCTTTATTTCGCATGACCGTTATTTTATCGATCAAATCGCCACAAAAACGATCGAGGTGGAAGATTGTGCCCTGCGCGAATTTAACGGCGGATACAGCAACTATCTGGAACAAAAACAAGAACTCTTGCGGACGATGGCGCAACAGCATGAAAATCTTCTCAAGCTCCTCAAAACCGAAAACGAGTGGCTCCGCCGAGGGGTCAAAGCGCGTCTAAAGCGAAATGAGGGACGTAAACAGCGGGTATTGCAACTGCGCGAAGATGCCAAAAACAACCCTAGCAAAATCCGAAAAATGAAGCTGGAACTGGAACGCGAAGCCAAACATTTTAACCGAAACGAGGGGATCAACCGCCAAAAGATGCTCTTTGAAGTCGAAAAATTAGGGTTGAAACTTGGGGATAAAGAGTTGATTCGTGATTTCTCCACCCGTATCCTCCAAAAAGACGTAATCGCCGTCGTCGGTCCCAACGGTAGCGGTAAATCGACCCTCCTCAAAGCGCTACTCGGTCGACTCAAACCGACCAGCGGCATTATCAAAATGGGAGAACTCACCATCGGCTATTTCGATCAGCACCGTGAGATGCTCGATGACAATCTCAACCTCATCGAAACGTTCTGTCCCCACGGCGGAGACCGTGTCGATGTGATGGGACAAGATTACCACGTCTACGGCTATCTCAAAAACTTCCTCTTCCCACGTGAATTTCTCGATAAAAAGGTGGGGGTTCTCAGCGGTGGAGAGAAAAACCGTGTCGCCCTAGCCCTCCTCTTTACCAAAAAAGTGGACTGTCTCATCCTCGATGAGCCGACCAACGATCTGGATATCCCCACCATCAATATCCTTGAAGAGAAACTTCAAAACTTCCCTGGAGCGGTTATCCTCGTCAGTCATGACCGGTATTTCGTCGACAAAATCGCCAAAAAACTCTTTATCTTCAAAGGGGACGGCACCATCGAAGAGAGCTACAAGCCTTACAGCGAATATCTCGAAGATGAAAAAGAGTTCCAAGAAATAGACGCGATGGAAGCCGAGTTTTCAAAAGTCCCTACTGCTGCCATCTCGGTTCAACCGGAGAAACCCAAAGCGCTCAAACTCACGTTCAAAGAAAAAATTGCCCTTGAAAAACTGCCTCTTGAGATCGATGAGTTAGAACAACAGATAGACGAAAAGAAAAAATGCCTCGCCAATCCGCAATGTTATGAAAAAATAGGGATTACCGTACTAGCTGCTGAGCTGCAGAAACTTGAAGATGTTTATGAACAAAAAGTAGAAGAACTTCTTAGTATTGAAGAGAAACTCGAAGAGATTGAAAAGAGCTAATTGCTTCGCGCCAAAGCAGCAAAGTCGATTGCTTCACTTCTCTCTTCTGATTGTTTTTTATCCCCTTCATAGCTGCCGGTCGTAAAAACAACTTCAGCCCCTTTGTTGAGCGTACACCCTTTGATCCCGGGTTTACAGGGGACGTTCAAGAGCTTGCAAAACCCTTGATTATCATGCTGACACGTCCATCCCATGATCAAACCTTATTGGATATAATCGACAACTTTTGAGAGTGTTGTCACCTCTTTGATAACGCTCACTACCTCTTGATGCGCCGGATGCGGAACATAGACATCTAAACCGGCTTGATCCTCAAACGTAGATGTTAATACCAAATCAAAAGAGCGCTCACTGCGGCTGATGTCGATCCCAACTTCCATACTTTTGAGAGTATCGATCTTTTTAGGAAGCGCTTCAAGCATCCCTTTTACCTTTGCAAGATTTTCTTCTTTGTTTTCCTCTTTGAACTGAAACATCACGATATGCACTAACATTGTTTACCTCTCTATTAAATCTTTTAAACTTTGGCGCGGAGATTTCCCCTCCAAAATTGCATACACCTCTGCAGCAATCGGGAGGTATATCCCTCTCTCCAGTGCTATCTCATGCAGCGCATAGGCGGTTCCGATCCCCTCACTCACTTCACCGATCTCCTCGCACACCGCCTCTTTGGTTTTTCCTGCCGCTAAACCCAATCCGACTCGATAGTTACGCGACATCGATGAACTTGCTGTTAAAAAGAGGTCTCCTGCTCCGCTAAGGCCCAAAAACGTATCTTCTTTTGCACCGTAAGCTTTGCCGAATCGGTGCATTTCGACCAATCCGCGCGATATCAAACTTGCTGCCGCATTGTGTCCTAAATGAAGCCCCTCACAAATCCCCGCAGCAATCGCAATAACGTTTTTATAAGCACCCGTAATCTCGGCTCCTATGACATCCGAACTCGTATAGGTTCGGATAAAACTCGGGAAAAATGATGCGAACTCGCGTGCCGTCTCTTCCGAATCGGAGTTAATCACCAAGGCCGTCGGAAGCTTTTGCTTCACCTCTATCGCAAACGAAGGGCCCGATAAAAATGCCAGATTCTCTTTGGGAACATAATCGGCGTAGATATCGTTCAAAAACCGTCCGCTGGAGGCTTCAATCCCTTTTGCCGCAACTAAAATCTTTTGTCCGTCATAGATAAAATTTTCTTTGAGCCACTGCGCTATCTGCTGTGCCGGTACGGTGATAATGAGATAGCGGCATTGCAATACTTCGTCCAACGATTTAAAAGTGGGCCATTCACGAGGAGTGCGCGACGTAATCATCACCTCATTTTTCTCACTCATCGCGAATGCTAGCGCTTCACCCCATTTTCCCGCGCCGATGACTCCGATTGTACTCATTTGATAATCCCCATCGCTTCAGATAATGCGGCGATACTGTCATCGTATCCGACTACAACCAATACATCCTCAGGATCAATGTGATGATGATGCCCTTTGGAGGTGAAACTAAACGTTGCAGAGAGCTGATGATCAACGATTGCGAGAACCAGCAAATCAAATTCTTCGCCCCAATCAATCTCATGCAAATATTTCCCGACTAAAAAACACTCTTTTGGAACAACAAGCTGTGCGATTTTTAAAAATGATTCTTCGTACAAAATATCATGAAGCACCCCTGTTACCGTCGGTTTTTCGAGCATTTCGGTGATGATATTGGCGGTAATCTGCTGTGTTGCCATCACTTTGTTGGCTCCGGCACTCTTCATTTTCGCCGCACTTTCATGATCTCCGGCTAAAGCAATGATCGGCAATTCGTCAAAAATAGATCGAAGCGAAATGGTCAAAAATACGTTTTCTGCATCTTGATCCAATGCACAAAAAACGATTAAATCACTTGGATCAAACTTTTCCTCGATAATTTTCCAATCTTCGCTCAAATCAAATAGCATCGCCTCAAATCCAGCGACTTTGGCTGCAAGACGCTCTGATTCATTCATGACGAAAATAGCAAATGAAGGGTATTCGGGTGCAATTTGCAATGCTATTTGTTTGGCAAACTCGTTAAACCCGAAAACAATTGCACTCTGATAACTCATACGCGTTTCTTCCTTCGCATTTGTATCCTGAACTCATCGATTAATGAGCGTGTTCCAACCACAATCGCCACATCCCCTTCTTCTACGACTAGTGTATTCGAAGGATTGAAGAAAAACGATTGACTCAGCTGTTTGTATACGCCCAAAACGATCAAGCGTTTATGAAACATACTTAGTTTCGTCGTTTCAAAAAATTGCTTCGCCATCAAAGCATCCAAGACAATCTCTTCGATAAATACTCCGTTATTTTCGGAACGCAAAGCATGAATCACCTCAAATGCCACCGGTCGACCACTCACCTCTTTCGACATTAAGCCCACAAGTTCTTGGGTATAAACGACTTCGTTGATCCCCGCAAGCAATAATTTTTTTCGATTTTCATGATGAAGCAAGATTGAGAGCATTCGAACATTTTTTGATATTTCCCGTATCGTCAGTGCGGTATAGACATTGAGTACATCACTCTCTTCAAGCAGTATCGCCGCAATGACTTGAGTTTCAAAATTGATCCGAATAGTATTGTAGGAATAGAGCGATGCCGGATTATACGCTAATGCTAGAAATCCCTCTTTCTGCGCTTCGGCAACTTTATGATGATCACTTTCGATAATAATCACCTGTTTGCCATCTTTTAAGAAACGGCGTGCCACTTGTGCAGCTAAGGGACCATATCCACAGATCAGATAAAACTGATCGAATTTAGACACGTCATCGATCAACTTATCCTCTTTGATTTCATCGAGCTTTTCAGTAAACGCCGAGACCGCAATAGAGGTCGCAAACGAAATAACCGCAATCCCCACGACTATGATTACCATAGCAACCGTTCGTCCCTCGCTGGTCACCGGAACAAAATCACCGTATCCGACCGAGAAGATAGTGACAACCGACCAGTATACCGCTTCAAAAAGGGTATCAATCGGAGATTCCGGATTATTGGCCTCCATAACATATATAAGCACAGAAGAGACGGTTATGATGACAGAAGCGAAAATAGCCAGCGTCAAAAATTCGAACTTTTTCGACGCTAATATCGATATAAACTGCTGCAAACTTTTTGCGTAGCGAAACAGTTTGAAAACCCTAAACAGGATAAAAATGCGCAATAACCGTATTTCATGGAAAAACGGCATAATGGCGAGCAAATCGATGATCGCAGAAAGGGAAAATACAAATTTCAATTTAATTACGATGATTTGTCTAAGCGCCGCTAAAACATTAAACGGACGCTGTAAAAACAGATCGTGCTCGTACTGTTCAATAATCACTTTCGTATTATCGCTATACACCCAAAACCGGAGCAAATACTCAAGCAAAAAGATAACGGAAATAACATAGTTATTAAAAAAAAGCCAATCGGGTTTAACTTCGTACTTAACGTGATACACCAATATATAAACACTGATGACGATGAGCACCATCATGGCGTAGTCAAAAAACTTTTTGTAGGGGTACGTAGGATTTTCGAGAAGATTGTGAAAGAATTTTTTTAGACGTCGATAGCGAGAGGAATCATGAAGAAAAAACGCGATCCCAACAACCCATCGACCTATCATCAATACCCTTATTGTGCCAATTTGGCTTGAAGAATTTCGTTGAGCGTATTCGGATTCGCCGAACCTTTGGATGCTTTCATCGCTTGACCGACAAAAAAGCCTAAAAGTTTATCTTTCCCCGATTTGTATTCTGCGACTTTATCGGCATTGGCACTCAAAATTTCATCGATCAATGCTTCAAGCGCACCCGCATCACTCACCTGTTTGAGTCCGAGTTTTTCGATGACCTCGTCGATGTCGCCGCCGTTTTCAAGCAAATAGTCCAAAACCTCTTTTGCCGCTTTACCGCTGATGACGCTCTCTTCGATCCGTTTGACCAATGTTCCGAGCATCACCGCACTGATCGGTGAAGTCGATGGGGTCACCCCGCCGCTCAAACGACCCGCCAATTCGACAGTGAGCCATGTTACTGCATTTTTAGCGCTGATCCCCTGTGCCAACATCTCTTCGAAATAATGGGCGGTTTCAAGCTCTGCCGTGATAACAGAGGCATTATAGTCATTAATTCCGAACTCCTTAACAAAGCGCTCTTTTTTAGCATCCGGAAGTTCAGGAATCGTACAGATATCTCTATACATCGCATCATCGACGACCACTTTGAGTAAATCGGGTTCAGGAAAATAGCGATAATCGGCCGCTTCTTCTTTGCCCCTCATCGAACGAGTCTCTTGTTTCACTTGGTCGAACAATCGTGTCTCTTGAACAATCTCTTGCTCGTACGTACCGTCTTCCCACGCCTCTTTATGACGTGCTACTTCAATTTCGATCGCCCGCTGGATAAAACGGAAACTGTTGATATTTTTAATCTCGACACGGGTATAGAGTTTCTCATCCCCTTTGGGGCGGATAGAGACGTTGACATCGACACGAAATGACCCCTCTTGCATATTGGCATCAGAAATATCGATATAGCGAACGATCGAGTGAAGCTTTTTGAGATACAAAATCGCCTCTTCGGCGGAACGCATATCGGGTTCGGATACGATTTCGAGCAAAGGCGTCCCCGCACGGTTCAAGTCAACTTTAGAAATCGGGCCATCATGGATGTTTTTCCCCGCATCGGCTTCGATATGGGCGCGGTTGATACGGATGGTTTTGTTGCTTCCGTCTTCGAAATCGATGACGAGATGACCGTGCTCTACGATCGGGGTATAGAGCTGAGTGATTTGGTATGCGCTCGGGCTGTCGGGATAAAAATAGCTCTTTCGGTCAAAAAAACTGGTGCGGTTGATCGTCGCCCCTACGGCCGTTCCAAACATCCCCGCTTTACGAAGCGCTTCGCGGTTCAATACCGGCAATGCTCCCGGTAGTGCCAAACAGGTCGGGCAGGTGTTGGTGTTTTGGGTGTGGTTAAAACTGGTAGGGCATGAGCAAAAAAGTTTAGATTGGGTATTGAGCTGGACGTGAACTTCCAAACCGATAATGGTTTCAAACATAATGATTTATTCCTTTAAGATCTAAATATTCATTTTAAAATTCTCAAAAACTTTGTTTTTGAAGCTTTAGGGGATTGCAAAGGACTTTAGTCCTTGCCACTAAAACGGATGCATTCGTTTTAGTGTGTAAAATATCTAATTGATGCAAAGCCGTAGGCTCCACACTCCTCAACCGCTTTGATCTGCTCCTCGGTCGTAATTCCGCCGAGCGCAAAAATAGGTATCTCTATTTTAGCCACAATTTCTTTTAAATCCTCTAAACCCTTGGGTTCGCCCTTGTTTGGAGACTGATATATCGGGCTGTAAGTGATCGCATCCGCTCCGAGTGTTTGTGCATTCAATGCTTCTTTATGAGAATGGGTACTGATGATGACATAAAGTCTTCGCATTTTTGCCTCAGCAATCTCGGCAAACTGCGATGATGTCAGATGCACCCCATCCGCACCCAGTTGATCTGCCAGAGCATAATCGCCGTGAAGCAAAATTCGAGGGATTTTATACTCCCGTGAGATCGTTACAAATGTTTGTGCAAGGGTTCGATAATCGGAGGTATGTTTGTCTCTAAAAAGGGCAAAATCGGGGAGTGCATGAGAATAGATGACATCCAACGCCGATTCCAGGTGATCGGCGGTGCTGCCATAGTAGGAGGGATCGGTGATAAGGTAATGTTTTAATGTCATTTTAAATTCGGTCATATTAGTTTCAACTAAAGCATTTTATCTGTTTGAATATCTATTGAATGATGAAAATCTAATTTATGTGTTAAAAAAACTTGCTTGCTTGCAAATTCAAATGTTCGATAGTTAATATCTTCAACTATTTTTTTTGTAGCATAAATCATTTTAGTAAGATCATACTCTTCAAATATACGCCAATTGGGTTTCCCATTAGAAACTATAACTCCCACTTATTCGCACTAAAAATACCCAAAATCACAATCTGATTATGCAGTTGATTTATCCGATACACAACGACATATCCCTCATATACTAACTCTCGTACCTCTTTGTCATCCAATTTTGATGATTGTCGATGACGGTATGGCATTATGGGGATTTTTTGGATAGAGCTTTTGAGTTTTGAAATAAAAAGGTCGGCTTGGATTATACTGTCATCAGCAATATAGAGATAGATTATAAAAAGTTCGTCATTGAATCGGGAAGAATACTCAATATCCATTTTTAAATTGCTTTACCCGATCTTCAAATGTCTCCCAGAACTGATTGTGAGGGATTAAAGCTTCTTTACCCTCATCGATAGCAGAAATTCTGTTTTTTATCTCTTGTGCTATTTTATCGTCTTTGAGACGCACTTGATCTTTTGGAAGTGACTCCAAAATCGTTAAAAATTTTGATAGAAAAGTCTCGTTGACTTCAAGCATTAACGTTTGCATTTTCCATCCTCCTTCATTTTGCACATTATATCAAAAAAAGAAACAGCAGAAATGAAGTTGGCAAAATGCCAAAAAATTGGCTTATGCTTGGGGGGAGTTATCGATAGGAGTATTGACGGATTCCCGAATCTCTTCGAGAAGTTCATTTTGCTTTTTCAGCATATCATTTCGATCACGTGCCATCGACATCGTCTCTAATACCAACAACAAAAAGATGGCCAAAAAGATAAAGAGGAAAGTGAACATAATCGCCGGAACGATACCGAGGAAAACAAAAGATTGGAAAGTGACCCAAGCCCCTACAATAACAAAAGCCCAAGAGACGCCTCCGAGGAAGCTTAACAGTGCGTCAAACGTACTTCGCTTCATCATCAAAGGGTCTTAGTGATCGTCGTGAAGAAGAACCGCACCACCAAGGTAAACATAGGTGAGCATCATGAAAATAAACGCTTGCAAGAATGCCATGAACGTCAACAACGCAAACGGGATCATCGGAAGCAACCATGGAGCCAACATCAACAATACCATCAAGAACATGTCGTCCCCTTTGACGTTACCGAACAATCGGAAGCTCAAAGAGATGATACGTGAAATGTGTGACACGATTTCGATCGGGAACATCAACCATGCCAACCACCATACCGGTCCCATGAAATGTTTGAAGTAACTAATCAAACCGTTGCGGCGGATACCTTCGAAGTTATAGTACGTGAATACAACCAATGCCAATGCAAGGGTAAAATCCAAGAACGCACTCGGTGCTTCAAAACCAGGGATAACCCCGATAACGTTTGCAACACCGACAAAAAGACCGATGGTCGCAACAAGAGGAAGATAACGGCGAGCTTCCGCTTTACCCATTACGTCTGCACCCATTGCAAGTACACCGTTAAGATACGCTTCCATAACGTTTTGCGCTCCGCTTGGAACAAGACGGAGATTTGACGTTGCCATTTTCGCGATAACCAACACGATTGCCGCTGTAAGCAACATGTGCGTCAAGAAAATGAACGAATGTTCGTGGCTGATGAGGCCGAAGAAGGTAAACAACTCACCCATAAGTAGTGTTCCTTTGCATGAAAAATTAGCCGAATTCTATCCCAAGAGAGATTAAATTCCTATAAACTCAGATGAACGAGTTCACGACGTGCGTTTAAAATATCATCACTAATCGCTTTTTTGAGCAGTTCAAGCGATTCGAATTTCTGATTTTTGCGTAAAAATTTGACAAAACAGATCGTCGCTTTCTCACAGCTTTGGATACTCTCACCCAAAATATGGCTTTCAATCGCATAGCTGCCATCCGTACTCACCCGATGCCCGATAAAAACAACAGAGGGGTGAAAATGCTCTTCACCGTCAATACGGGTTAAAGCGGCATATACCCCTTCATAGGGGAGCAAGTAGCCGTTGCACTCCAAATTAATCGTCGGCACAAGATCGGTCTTCCCAATCCCCTGCCCCTTGATCACCGACCCTTTGATACAATAATTATGTCCCAAGAAACGGTTTGCACCGCTCAAATCGCCGATTTGGATTTTGGAGCGGATTTTATGGGAGTGAACCGAATCGTTCTCAATGCACACCTCATCGATCACTTCGACATCGCCGGAAAATAATTCACCGAGATTGGCATGGGAATAGCGGCGGTTTTTACCGAAATGAAAATCGTACCCTATGACAATCTTTTTGAGATGCGGGAAGCGCTCTTGCAGCATACGGACAAACTCTTCCCCCTCCAGATGGCGAATATCCTCCAACGAGTAATAGACAATCGGATAATGGGTGTAGTGTTCGCGTTCACGTCCGGGGGTGAGATTGGCATATCCCGTCTCAATCACAACGATCGCCCCGTTCTCCCCCAACGCATTAAAAAGTTGCTGATGCCCGATATGCATCCCGTCAAACCCGCCGATGGCGAGCGCATCAACCTTTGATAAAGCCATAACAAATCTCCTGATTTCCCTCTTTACCGGCGATATGGGCAACCTCTTTGGCGATCAGTTTCCATCCCAAAAGGGCACACGCATCTTCAAATCGGATCATCGCTTTTTGAATCGCTTTGTTATCTTTGACCACCCCGTTTTTATCCCGTTTGATTTCGCGTCCTACCTGAAATTGCGGTTTGAACAACAAAACGATGTAGCCAGATGAGAGTCGATCGATCGGTTCGAGGATGAGTTCAAGCGGGATAAACGCCACATCGCACGTCACTATATCAAACGCCGATTCGGCACTAAACTCGCGAATGTCGGTATTTTCATAGACGCTGACCCGCGAATCGCTGCGTAAACTCGGATGGAGCTGATCACTTCCGACATCGACGCAGGTTACATGAGCGACATTGTTTTCCAATAATACTTGTGTGAACCCGCCCGTCGATGAGCCGATATCCAAAGCATTCAATCCATTCAGATCCCAATCCGTATGAGGGAGAAACCCTTTGAGCTTGATAGCGGCACGGCTGACGTACATCTGGGTATCGTCGAGTTCGACAGCCATCCCCTCGACCACATCGAACGAAACTTTGTCGATGATTTTGCCGTCCACACTCACTGCATGCTCTTTGATCAACTGCTGTGCTTTGTTTCGGCTCTCTACAAGCCCTATTTCTACTAAATAACTATCCAATCTCATCGTATTCCATTAACTTTATAATACGTTATCCTGACATAATTTTGTTTAGGATACCATTGCGCATCAGTTTTTAGTGCAAAGGTTTTAATGCAGTCAGTTCATGTGGTTATCATCGGAGGAGGCTACGGCGGCATCCGCGCGATGGAAAATCTCGCCAAAAAAGATCAAATTACGATCACCCTCATCGATCAAAATCCGTACCACTATACACAAGCGGAAGTATACGATTTTATCGCCAACAAAGTCGACATGTCGAATGTCATGATCGATTTGCCCTCATTGTGCAACAGTTTCCGTCATGTCACATTTGTGTGCGAAGAGGTTAACGGGATCAACCCTGAAACGCAAAGCATCTCCACCGCCACCCGACAGATCCCTTACGATCAGCTCATTATCGCTACGGGAAGCCGAACCTATTTTCCACCCTTTATCCAAGGGCTGCGCGAATATACTCATGGAGTCAAAAGTGTCCCCAGCGCGCTCGATTTCAAACAGAAGTTTGAACGCTCGCTCCTCAATCGGATCGAAGCACAAAGTCAAGGGTGCGAAGTCAAACCGTTTAACATCGTTATCGGCGGAGCGGGTCTCTCGGGGGTAGAGATTGCTGCAGAGATGGCGGCGTATGCAAACCATTTTTATAAAAACGGCAATTTCGGATGCAGAGGGGTCGACGTCTATCTCATCGATGCGTACGAAAGCATCCTCTTTGGGATGGATCCGTTTTTGATCCAAAGTTCGCACGAGCGGTTGGTGCAGTTAGGGGTTCATGTTTGGCACAACAACCGTATCAGCGAAGTACGCGAAAATCAGATCCTATTAGATAACAATAAAACTCTCGATTTTGAATTTATGATTTTTACGGGTGGGATTACCGCTTCGACGCTGACGCAATTTCTTGGATTTGAGACTAACCCGAAAGGGCATTTGATCGTCGATCACTATCTCAATATCCCAAATCATCCGAACATCTACGCGATCGGCGATATTACCAATGCCGTTGATGAAGAGGGGAAATTTATCCCGCCGACCGCCCAGCTGGCTGAACGTGGAGCCGAACACGCGGTTCGCAATATTTTTCGTTCATTGCAGGGAAAAGAGAAACAGCCGTTTCGGTTCAAAAACCAAGGGGTGATGATCGCTTTGGGCGGTGAATACGGTGCGGGGCTACTCCCCGGAGGGATCAAGATTAAAGGCTACCTCGCCTATTTAATCAAAAAGGCTATTTTTTATTTTTACAGCAGCCCTCTGCGCCGTCGGAGCACTATCGGAAAGCGGCGCTGATTCTGAGGCTTCGCACATTGCTCTAAACTCACTCTCGGTTAAAAGTCTCACCCCTAGCTCAACAGCCTTATCGTATTTGCTCCCCGCATCTTCGCCGTACACGACGTAATCGGTTTTTTTCGAGACCGACGAGGCAACCTTCGCCCCCAACGATTCGAGAATTGCTTTGATCTGATCGCGCGGTACCGACATCGATCCAGTGATAACGACGCTTTTGCCTTTGAACGGGTTCTCTATGGCTTCCACTTTGACAGGGGCGATTGGCTGGAGAATGTTTCTGAGATGATCAATCTTCGCTTGATTCACGCGGACAAATTCGAGGATCGATTCGACCATCTCTCCTCCGAACCCTTCCAACGCCAAAATCTCCTCGCGGCTCGCCCTATCAAACGCGATTCCAAAAGCACCGCACAGCGTTTTGGAGGCCACCTCGCCGATATGCTCAATCCCCAATGCGTTGATGAAACGCCAACAGTCGCACCCTTTGGTCGCCGCAATCGCACTTAGGAGGTTACGGCTCTTTTTCTCTTTGAATCCCTCTAAACTCAGAAGCTGCTCCATCGTCAGACTAAAAAGATCACTCACCTCATGGACCAATCCCGCGCTGTGGAGCGCTTCGACGATCTTATCCCCCAAGCCGTCGATATTAAGACACTGTTTGGAAGCAAAATAGATGATGGAGTTGACCACGCGCGCTTCACACCCCATGTTTTGGCATTTGATGAGCGCCCCCTCATCAAGAAGCTCACTTCCGCATACGGGGCACTGCGTAGGACGGGGAATTGCCTGCTCGTTCCCCGTACGCTCGCTCGCGATCACCTTGACGATTTTAGGGATGACGTCTCCGCTTCGGAGTATGATGACTTTATCGCCGATGCGGATGTCTTTTCGCTCAATCTCATCAAAATTATGGAGCGTCGAGCGCTCGACAACCACCCCTTCGATATCGACAGGTTCGACAATAGCGACGGGAGTCACGACACCGCTACGCCCCACCTGCAAGATCACATCACGCAATGTGGTAAGTTTCTCGATTGCGGGGAATTTGTATGCTGCCGCCCAACGGGGATTTTTGACGGTGTAGCCCAGTTCGTCCTGCACCGCGATGGAGTCGACTTTGATTACCATACCGTCCAATAGCATCGCAAAATTATCCCGCTCGATGCGCATTTTATGGTAAAAAGTCTCGATTTGCTCCGCACTTTCACACAGATGGGTCATGTGAGGATTGCGAAATCCCAGAGCATACACCCACTCCATCCGCTCGGAGAGGTTTTTGATTTCTAAGGCATTAAAACCGATACCGTAGGGCATAAAGACCAAACGGCGCGATGCGGTAATGCGGGTATCGAGCTGACGGAGGCTTCCCGCCGCGGCGTTGCGCGGATTAGCAAAAAGACTTTCACCAGCCCTGAGCCGTTCTTCGTTAATCTTTTCAAAATCTTCTTTGAAGATGACCACCTCGCCCCGTATCTCGATCCGCCCCGCATAATCGATAGTGAGAGGGATGGATTGAATCGTTTTGGCGTTTTGGGTGACATCCTCCCCCTCGACTCCGTCGCCGCGCGTGATTGCCTGAACCAACGCGCCGTTATCGTAAATCAAATTCAGACTCGCCCCGTCAAACTTCGGCTCACAATAAAAACGGATATCGCCATAGACTTTGGTGATGCGGTTGACCCACGTCTCCAATTCGTCGCGGTTGAAAAGATCTTCCAAGCTCCACATACGGCTTAGATGCTGTGCTTTGTCAAATTTGTCCTGCGGCACATCCCCTACCCGCTGTGTCGGAGAATCGATAATGATCTCATCCGGATGTTCGCCCTCGTATGCCACCACCTGATGATAGAGAATATCATACTCCTCGTCTGTTGTGATCGGATCATCGAGGACATAATAGTGATAAGAGTATTTTTTTAGCAACGCTACGGCGTGTTTATAATCGGCTGGGGTCATTCTCGGTCTTTTTTATACTAAATTATTTTCAATCAACTTCCAAAATTGCTGCGGTTGTTTGATTAGCATTTTAACTTCTTCTTGCTGAGTCAACGAGAGTTCTCTGGCAATCGTATCGCGAATCTCTTTTGCCGATGCATTTCCGTTTTCAACCGCCTTGTTCAATAATACATAGGCGATAACACTGTTTTTGAGAACACCGTCACCGAATGCGAACATGATCCCCAAATTCGCTTGTCCGATCGGATGATTTTGCTGTGCCGCCTGAAAGAACAATGACAACGCCTTTTTGAGATCTTTTTTCTCTTCGTATATTTCGCCTAAGCGGACTTGTGCATCGGGGTAATTTTGCATTGCGGCTTTTTGAAACAGCTCCATGCTTTTGGGGTTGTTTTGAATGACACACTCCCCCGCCAAATACATATTGCCCAGCGCCGTCAATGCCGGAGGGTAATCGTGTTCGGATGATTTTTGATACAGTCGCAGCGCTTCGTGTTTGTCTTGATCGACTCCGATGCCGTTATAAAACATCACTCCGAGATTGTACTGGGCATCCGCGCTTCCCTGCCCTGCGGCATGATGATACCAATACAACGCTTGCTCCAAATTCGCTTCGACCCCTATCCCTTTTTCGAGCATCCACGCAAACGCGCTTTGAGCGATAGGATCTCCTTGTATGGCCGCTTTTTCATACCATTTCGCGGCTTTCTCATAATTGACTTTGGTCCCCTCGCCGTTTTCATACATTTGAGCCAAATTGGTTTGTGCGGGAGCGTAGCCTTGTTCTGCCGATTGGGTGTACCAATACAGGGCTTTGGCGCAATCTTGTTTGGTATAACTACCGTCTTGATACATCGCTCCCAGTTTGTTTTGGAGAACGGGATCGCCCGCTTCGGCATCTTTGAGCAGTTGTCTAAACTTGATAGCATGCATAATGGGGTTAATGACTTTGTCTAACACACTACCCTCTTGCTTGTTAGTTTTTGAGTCTCTTTTGTCATTTTATCGTGAAAAAACCTAAATCAAAGTTTGATAAAATCTCCTATCATCAATTTAAAAAACTCTCAATATCTGCTTCGATCAAAACCTTGCATAAAAAGATTAGATTCATTTGCTGTGTGTCATTTGATCTACCATCCATATAATACGCGATTATCCTATCGTACACAAGAAGAAAAAAATGCCCCCATCTATCAAAACGCTCAGCGATCTCGCACCGTTCGCCGATTATTCACTCATACGTTCTCTGACCCCTGATCCAAAAGCGACATCCGACGGAGTCGACCATGACCCCAGAGAGGTTTTTAGCGGTCACTATGTCCCCATCAATCCAACACCAATTCAAAATCCCCACTACATAGCACATAGCCGGACATTTTTCAAAGAGCTCGGATTTGATGAGAGTTTGGCACACTCCGAGGAATTCATGCGAATGTTTACCGGAGATCTCTCTGATGTGCCTGCACCCATGAAAAGAACAGGATGGGCGAGTGGATACGCACTCTCCATCTATGGAACCGAATACTACTCACAATGTCCATTCCAGAGCGGAAACGGGTATGGTGATGGACGTGCCGTCTCGATTTTCGAGGGGATATTAAATGGCAAACGATGGGAGATGCAGCTCAAAGGCGGCGGCAGAACGCCCTATTGCCGAGGAGCAGACGGGCGCGCCGTATTGCGTTCAAGCATACGCGAATTTTTAGCACAAGAGCACATGCATACACTGGGGATACCGACATCGCGTTCACTCAGCCTTTTTGCCTCCGGCACCGAGGCGGTCAGACGCCCGTGGTTCAATGAAAACTCCTACTCCAGAGATCCCGAAGTGATGATTGAAGAGAGCGTCGCCATAACGACACGGGTTGCACCTTCGTTTCTTCGGGTTGGTCAAATCGAACTTTTTGGACGCCGTGCACGCAAATGTGAACACCCAAATGCTTTAGCCGAACTCGAACAAATTGTCTTGCATCTTATCGAGCGTGAATACCAAGATACCATAGATTCGAAACTCCCTCTCACAGAAAAAATCCTCCTCCTCGCCATCACTTTTCGAGATCGGCTCACATCTTTGGTCGCCAATTGGGTTCGCGTTGGATTTTGCCAAGGCAATTTCAACAGTGACAACTGTGCCGCAGGGGGGTTTACTCTCGATTACGGTCCGTTTGGATTTATTGATATGTTCGATCCCAGATACCAGCCATGGACAGGCGGAGGTGCGCACTTCTCGTTTTTTAATCAGCCCATCGCGGCCGAACAAAACTTCATGATGTTTTGCAATGCACTATCACCGTTGCTCAAATCCGATTCCGATGCCTCTGCACAACTTGATGCTATTCTCGAGGGTTTTTCGGGTATGATGCAAGAAAAATGGAAAGCGATGTGGGCATCCAAGCTCGGACTTGATCTCTTTGATGCGGCACTCTTCAATGATCTGATCCCTCTGCTGATCGACAGTTCGCTCGACTACACGATTTTCTTTCGTGAACTCTCCGGTATACCGGAAGATATCACCCCTCTGATGAAGAGTTTTTACAATGAAAGTCTTGTTGATCAAAAGAGACTCGAAGAGTGGAAGGGATGGCATCAACGATGGCTCTCGCTCATCGATATCTCATCCGCCGAATCCCGCATCGCCCTCTCTAAGCGAATGAAACGCACCAATCCAAAATACACCCTTCGGGAGTGGTTTTTGGTGAGTGCCTACCGGCAAGCTGAGATGGGGGAGTATACTCTGATACATGAGCTTCAAGCGATTATGTGTGACCCTTACGCGGAACAATCACCGGAGATTGAGGAAAAATATTACCGCAAAAAACCGATCGAATATTTCAGAAGAGCCGGTATCTCTCACATCAGTTGTTCATCATAAAGGCAACCTCTACAGTCTCACCACTTTCGCCCCAAATCCCCCCATGTGGGCAGGCGCATCGGCGAAGCTCTTGACGCTCGGATGCTCTTTTAAAAACTCTTTGACGGCATAGGAGAGTTTCCCCGTCCCGATCCCGTGATAGATCAATACCTCATCAAACCCTTGAAGTAGCGCATCGGAGAGAAATTTGTCCATTCGCTCGCACGCTTCTTCCCCTCGTAATCCGTGAAGATCGAGTTTTAGACCGCTCTTTTGCTCTACCTGCGACGTGACGGTGACTTTGGGCTTTTTCGGGAGATTCCCGCTGGGTTTGATATCGGTGAGTTTGACCCGTAAACGCATCCCCTCTACCTCAATCATCGCATCTTTCGCCCCGACACTCACCACTGTTCCGCGCTGAGTGCGGTATTTGACCGCCTGCCCCACTTCGTACTTGATCGGTTCGGGTTCTGCGATCTTGATTGGCTCTGGCTTCGGCAGTTTCGCTTGCGCCTTGTTGAGCTGTCGGTGGATCGCCGCCATATCATGCCCCCGCGCCGCCTCTTTGGCTTCACGGATCGCTTCGTCATACCCCGCACGGAGTTTCGCTTTTTCCTTATCGAGTTCATGACGCAACTCTTCACGCGCCTCTTTAAGTGTCACTTCCTGTGCTTTCAGCGCTTCGAGACGCTCATCTACCTCACGGTTTTTCCGCTTCAGCTCTCGCTCCAGTTCGCTTCCCCGCTCGATGAGGACGCTAAGGCGCTCGTGATTTTCCCCATAAAGCGATTTGGCACGGGTGATGATAGCGGGATTGATCCCATAACGTGCCGCCGTCTCGAATGCGTAGCTCTTGCCAATCACTCCTTGCAAAAACTCATAGGTCGGAACGCGCCGCTCTTCGTCGTACAGTGCCGCCATCAGCTCCACATCGTCGCGATCTGCCATCAGAGCGGCGAGACGTTTGTGGTGGGTGGTGATGATGATCTTTTGACCCCGTTTGATCAGCTCATCGAGAACGATAGCAAAGAGTGCCGCCGCCTCGTCGCTATCGGTTCCCAGTTCGATCTCATCGACCCCAACAAGGGCGCTTTTGTGTTCAAAAAGATGGCTAAACTGCACCATCCGCCCCGCAAAGGTGGAGATGTCGTTACTGACACTTTGAGGATCGTCGATGACCGCCTCGATCCGCTTAAAACTCCCGATCCGCGATTTGTGGGGGTTGATCTTCATCGGGATGAGATATTTCGCCATCAAGCTCGCTGAAAGGATCGATTTGAGGAGCATCGTTTTACCCCCCGCATTCACCCCCGTAATCATCAGGAGGTTAGAGCGGAAATCGACGCTGATCGGTTTGGGTTTGTGGATGGCGGGATGGGAGAACTCTTCGAGGATCACATCGGCATTGTTTTGGGGCTTGAGGATCGTAAAATCGCTCGCTCTGGCAAATAATACGCGCGCTTGATAATGATCATAGCGGTCAAACTCGCGATCAATAAACCCGATAAACGGGACAAGATTGGAGAGCTTGGCACTGAACCGTTTTGCATACTCATACAGCTTTGTCTCCCGTTCCTGCATCACGTAGCGTAGTTGCTCTTTGGAACGCAATACCGCATCGGGGGCGACGTAGAAGAACCCTGCCCCCGTACGTCCGACGACGGAGCCTTTAAGGACATGGTTAAACCCGCCGCGCACCAAGAGGCACTCTTCGTCGTCGATGTAGTGAATCTGGGTATCAACGAGATAGGGGGTCAGTTTTTGAGTATGAAAGAGGCGCTTGATCGCATCGTTGATCTCATGTTTGATCGCTTTAATCCGCTGTGCGATTTTATAGAGCTCCTCATCTTTCGATTCGACAAAGTTCCCCTCATGATCGAAATACTCATCGATCTCGCCGAAGGGTTCGGGAATGATGATCGTCTCCATCCACTCACCGATGAGACCCGTATAGGCTTGGTTGCGCATGAGTCTGAAATAGCGAACCACTTTGAGCAGCTCGAAAATCTCTTCGAAGCGCAATACCCCCTGTTTTTTGAGGTGATTGATGATCATCTCAAAACCTACACTTTTGGGCGGTGCTTTGAATTCCAACGCATCGAGAGCCTGTATGTAGCGATAATGACGCTCTTGATCTCCCTGCATTGCAATGTTTTGGTGACGGGAAAAAAAGTGTTCCAGTGCGTGGATATGGGGGATGAGATCGAGTTTACCGAAAAGCTCGGCAAGGTTAGCAGAGAGTGAACTCATCGACGTTGCAATCTCACTTGGTTCCGCGAAGCTGATAGGTCAAATCGCCCGCTCCGAATCCGACGATAAGATCGCGGTCGTATGTTTTGAGGACAGTATCGCCGCTGAGGGTTTCAATCGTATCGCCGGCACGGTGAAGTTTGTCGCACACGGTGAGATTGTAGTGTCCAAAACGTCCCTCGAAATCGATCTCACGCGGCTCTTCGCTCGCCGCCCAAACCGGGAGGATAACGAGTTCGTCACACCCCTCAAAACACGCCACGAACGCATCGAGATTGTCAATCGTGCGGGAATATTTGTGAGGCTGCCAAATCGCTACGATACGCTCGAACCCTTTGAGTGCGGCATAGGTTTTGAGCGATTCCATCGTGGCTTTGATCTCGGTCGGATGGTGGGCGTAATCGTCAATGATCACGCGATCTGAGCCTTTGAAAATGACATCGAAACGTTTTTTGATCCCTTTGAAATGAAGCAGATTCGCACGGATCGCCGCAACACTCATCGTCTGAGCCGCCGCCAAAATTGCGAGTGAGGCATCCATCGCGATGTGTTCACCGAATCCCCATACTTCAAATTCCCCCATATTTTTGAGGGTAAAACGGGTGTAAGGCTCATCATCGAGGAGAATGTAGGTGATGTTGGAGATATCTTTGCTCGGATAAAGGCGAATCGCATCGCACGTCAGCGTCGCCATAAACGGATCTTCGGCATTGATCACCCGAACCGGTGCCATCTCGACGAAACGGCGATAGGCGTTGTGGAACTCATCGAGATTGTAGTGGTAGTACTCCATGTGTTCCGGCTCGGCATTGGTGACGATTGAGCAATACGGATTGGAGTTGAGAAAACTTCCATCCGATTCATCGGCTTCGAAAAGCATGACATCGGTACTCCCATCATAACGGACGTTGGAGCCAAAATCTTTGGACTCCGCACCGATGATCGCACTTCCGCTCATAATCGAAGCGAGGATCGCTGTTGTCGTACTCTTGCCGTGTGCACCACAGACGGCATAGACTTTTTTCTCTTTGAGGATACGAAGCAGCGCATCGCGGCGATGAAGTACTTCGATCCCTCTGCGCTTCGCTTCCACGACTTCGACATTAGACTCGCGGATGATTGCCGAGTGGATAACCAAATCACACCCCTCAGGGATATTGGATGCATCATGGCCGATTGAGACTTTGATTCCGCGATCGATCAGACGCTGAGTGATATGAGTCGCTTTCATATCCGATCCGCTCACCTCATGTCCACTGAAACGGGTGTATTTTGCCAAACCTGAGATGCCGATCCCGCCGATACCGATAAAGTGGATTTTCATATTTTTCTCCCTATTCTCTATAATTTTTTAATTTCGTTGTTATCAATATCAAGTTGTTGACAAATAGATTCCATCAAACCAATCGCAAAATCCAAAATGACTTTTATCTCTTCTTTTGGAGGAAGTCTTTTGTGGGGCGAAGGATATCTTTGCTTTGTGTGATAGGTT
The DNA here is from genome assembly GCF_022759005.1 of Sulfuricurvum sp. Lineage (GTDB taxonomy): Bacteria > Campylobacterota > Campylobacteria > Campylobacterales > Sulfurimonadaceae > Sulfuricurvum. The sequence goes on from NZ_JAEMQA010000041.1 coordinate 23,020, forward strand.
GTGGCAATCGCCAAAAATTCAATCTCATCCTCATTTAAATCTAAGCCTATTTCAGAAAACTCATACAACTCAATCAAATTATGGGTTTTAACGATGGGTACATTTTTATAAGCTAAATATGATTTAAAGGTTTTCTCGATGCTTTGATGGAGAATATAACTAATGGTATCAGTGTAATGCCCTGCTTCGAACAATATTTTTGCAGAATCTAAATCATGATACGATTTTTCAAGCCATTCTATTGCGTGGGATTTATTAGCCATATAGAACCTTACCTTTTGACAAAATATCATGTTTGTAAAAAGGATCTTCACGAGTTGCTAAAAATTGATTACTTGCCGATAAAACATCAAAGCCTATCGAATATTTTTTCATTAAATCTCTCAATTTCACCAAGGCTTTTGCTTCAATATTGGTTTCTTCGCCATCTTTGACTAGAAAAAGGTCGATATCACTGTTTTCGGTCGGTGTACCGTACGCAAACGAGCCAAAAAGGATAATTTTATCAGGATTGAGCGATTTCAGACGTTCAACGATAAGCGGTTTTAATTCTGCAATATTAATCAT
>NZ_JAEMQA010000027.1:0-18595 GCF_022759005.1 Sulfuricurvum sp.
GTTCGTTATAGCGATGAAACGGCGGGATGAGTTCACGGGCATATGGGGTGAGTTTTGTTCCTCCCCCCCCCTTGCCCCCTGTGATACGCTCTATAAGCGGCTGGTCGGCGAGGGCGTTCATTCCGTTGATCCGCTCCCATGCTGCCTTGTAGCTCATTTTCATCTCTTTGGCGGCGGCGTTGATTGATCCGGTTTTATCAATCCGCTCCAATAGCTCGATGCGTCCCGTACCCAAAAAGCTTTGGTTCTTTTTTGTCAGCCAAAAACGTCCGTCGATTTTCATTAGAGTGCGAAGCTTTCTATCATACTGGATCTAATGTGTTCGATCGGATATTCGCCGTGCATAAACAGATGATTGGCGAGAACCCCTTGCTCCAAGAGCATATCCGAGCCGTCTTTGTACGGCAAACCGCTGACTTTTACTTCGCGCAAGTAGGGGGTCTCTTGTCCGTAAATGACGTCAATCGCTCCTTTGGCTTGTCCCAATAACTCCATTAAAAGCGGACGAGGAATCGGAAGTTCGCTATCGCTAAGGCCAGCAGAGGTGGTATTGATAATCAGATCATACGGCTTTGCCGTAAAATCATCCCATGCATAACACTCAAACCCCTTTGCGGTAAAATATTCCAATCGTCCTTGAGAGCGGTTTAAAATTGTCGGGGTGATCTCTCCGTTACGCAAGGCGATGGAGAGGGCGCGCGCTGTCCCGCCCGCACCCAAAATAAGTGCAGTTTTGATTTCACCGAACGATTGGATCGCAGACATAAATCCATCTGCATCGGTGTTGTATCCGATCAATCTCCCTTTTTCCAAAACGAGGGTATTGACCGCTTTGATCTCTTTTGCGATACCGCGTACTTCATCGCATTGTGCGTAGGCAGCTTCTTTATGCGGGACGGTGACATTGGCACCTTTGAGCCCTTTGGCAAAAAAAACGTCGCGAAGCTGTGAACCGTCACTTAGGTGGGTACGACTGTAGCACGCTTTGATATTGAGGGATTTGAAGACAGAATTGTGCATCAGGGGCGAGCGTGAATGACTGACGGGATCGCCGAAGATGCTAAACACTTTCATTGCGGCGATACCAGATCATCCAGCGTACTCGTAAGTGCGCCAAGTTTGTTCGTCACTTCGAGGTATTCGAGTTCGTGTACCGAGTCCGCAACGACTCCCGCACCCGCTTGCAAGATGACGCTATCAGGTTTGATAAGTGCGGTACGGATCGTGATTGCACTGTCCATGTTGCCATCAAAACCGAAATAACCGATGGTTCCGCTGTAAAAGCCCCGCTTGACCCCTTCAAATTCGGCAATCAATTCCATGGCACGGATTTTAGGTGCTCCCGTCATTGTTCCGGCGGTGAACGTCGCGGCGAGGAGATCGAACATATCTTTATCCTCTGCGATTTGGGCATGGACATCGGAGACGATATGCATAACGTGCGAATAGCGCTCGACATGCATCATCTCTTCGACTTTGACGGTTCCTGTTTTGGCAACCCGACCGACATCATTACGCCCAAGATCGATGAGCATGAGATGCTCTGAAAGTTCTTTCGGATCCGAGAGAAGTTCCTCTTCGAGTTCCAAGTCTCGTTTTTTGGTACCGCCGCGTTTTCGGGTTCCGGCGATCGGGCGAAGGAGAATCTCCCCGTCGGTAAGGCGTACCATTACTTCTGGAGAACTGCCGACGATACTAAAATCTTCATATTCCATCAAATACATGTACGGAGAGGGGTTCTTGAGTCTCAAGATACGGTAAAAACTGAACGGATCGACCTGCGCATGGCGGATGTAGCGGTTGGTCATCAGGATCTGGAACACGTCACCGCTGAGGATCATGTTTTTTGATTGATCGACCATCGAGAAAAATTTCTCTTTGGTAAAAATAAACTCTCCACCTCGATCATGTTGAATAGGCTTGAGCGGTGTATAAGTGTAGGGAGATTTAAGTGTAGATTCGATTTCAACAAAACGCGCACTCATCGATTCCAGTGCGGTGAGCATCGTGATGGATGCCGTCTTATGCGAGACGACAAGAGTGAGCTTCGGGAGGATCAAATCCATATCGGGAATATTGGTTTGATCGACGAGACCACTCATTGATTCTTCAAGAACGTGTTCGAAAACCTGTACCATATCGTATCCGATATAGCCGATAAAACCGTCAATGTACCCTACATTTAACTCTCGGGAGTGTTCACGGTACTTTTTTTGGTCAAGAGAAGCGTAATACTCTTTTAAAAATGTAAAAGGGGAATGCTCGATGAGATTCACTTTTCCCTGAGCATCAATGTAAGTTGTGACTTTTTGGTTGTAAGTGAGACGTTCGCGCGCCCCAATGACAATAATCGTATAGTTCCCGTCGCTGTTTCCTGCGCTTTCAAATAAAAAACTGACTTCATCTGGGAAAAGAGCTTTAGCCTTTTCATAAACAGCGATTGGTGCGAACTGATCGAGAGAAAAACGGCGCGAGGAGATCAATGGTTCCCCTTTTATTTTTGCGCCGGAGTAGGATAGGCACCGGCTTCAATATTGCGTTTTACATTGCCGAGTACATCTTGTGCCGCTTTTTTGCCTTGGAACGGCCCTACCATCACTTTAGTTGTTGCTCCGGCAGGAACCGTCGTATATTTTAGGCCGCTGGCGTTAAGACGGTCAAAAAGGGCTTTATTCGGCTCTTTCGCAAATGAACCGACTTGGATATACCATACGCCTGAATCTTCGGCTTTTGCGGATGTTTTTGGTGCAGAAGTTTCAGCCGCTTCAGGTTTTGGAGCTGCATCAACAGCCGCTTTTTCCCCTGTTTTAGGGGCAGGGGTTTCGGTTGTTGCTTTTGAAGCCGTCACTTTTTTAGGTTCAGCTTCTTTTTTTACTTCTGTCGGTTTGGTTGTTTTGATAGTCGGTGTATTGACGACCGGCTTTTCTGTTTTTTGGGCAGTTACCGGAGCTGCTTTTGTTGTCACTTTCACCGGTGCAGGGGCAGGAGCCGCTGCCGGAACCGAAACAGTTTTCGGTTGCTGAGCAGGGACGCTTTGTTGTGTCGGAGCCGCTTGAACAACATGTGCTGCTGCAGCTGGAGTGTTTTGCATCGACTCTTGCTTGATTTTTTGGGCAATTTGTCCTAAATCTTGTTGTTTTGCAGGTGCTTCATTGACGGCTGGGATCGTTTCTGAACTTTGATTACCTTCTCCCTCTTGAATCACTTTAACGGGTTCAAAAAGAGGATCGTTAACAATCTCTTTGGGTGATGTCGGGGTTGGCGGGACCGCTGCAACCGGAGGCTGTGCATCTGATTGTGTCTTAAGCGAATTCATAATCACTAAAACAATAATCAAAATAAGAGTCAAAGCAGCAATAGCCAAAAGCATTTTTTTGCTGTTGGAGTTTGACCCTCCCTTACTTAAGATAATGTCATTAAGTTCGTTTTTCTCTTCCATTAGATGTACCGTTCCTTATGCGTAGTGATAGTTTTATCGAGTGTTACATGTGCTTCGACCACGAAGCACCACGCTCTTTTGCGTACACTTCGTAGGGAAGATTGAGAATATTATACTCCAGAGGCAACTCATCCGTCGGGAACATTCTCCATTGTTTCGGTTGCTTTGCCGCCAATTTCAATGAGAGCATTTTACCCAATTGTACCGCTTCTTGAAAAGTAGTATGCCCTTTATGGATATACACGTGCAAGTGCCCCGGTGTTTTGGTTTCAAATGCAGTGAAATTAATGAATCCCTCTTCTCTAAGCAATAATTGTGCCTTATGATAAAAACGCTGCGGATCCGTTCCGTTATAGTCAATTACAATATTTTCTACTTTATCGAATTTATTGAGTAGAGAGTGGGCAACGGTGATTTGTTTTTTTAGATGCTGATCGATAACCGCTTGAGTGAGAGTCTTATCCACACGCTCGTATTTGTTAAAAAACGTACGCCCTTTGAAATCGATTTTATTGACTACATTCTCATGTTTCAACCAATAATGGTCTGAAATCATTTTTATAAGCTTCATATCCATCGATGTCATCGGTAATACCTTCTATTAATATGTTGATTGTGTATAAATAACGAAATTTTTAGCCAAAGCTTTCAACTCTTCTTTGATAGCGGCTTGTTTCGATTCATTCTCGATATCATCCAAAACATCGGCAATTTTATTGGCGATAAATTCAAATTCTTTCTCTTTCATACCGCGTGATGTTAATGCCGGACTTCCGATACGCACCCCAGATGTGACGAACGGAGAACGGGTTTCTCCTGGTACGGTATTTTTATTGACGGTGATCCCCGCGCGTCCGAGTGCCGCATCGGCATCTTTTCCGCTGAACGGTTTATTCAAAAACGATACGAGAACAAGGTGGTTATCGGTTCCGCCGCTGACGATGTCATAACCGCGAGCCATCAATACTTTTGCAAGGACTGCCGCATTTGCTTTGACTTGCGCAGCATATACTTTCCACTCTGCAGAGAGGTTGTGTTTGAAACCGACCGCTTTTGCCGCGATAACGTGTACCAACGGTCCCCCCTGTAACGCAGGGAAAATAGCCGAATTGATTTTTTTCGCGATCTCTTCGTCGTTCGTCATGATCATACCGCCGCGTGGACCCGCGAGAGTTTTATGTGTTGTCGTAGTGACGACATCGGCATACGGAAATGGGCTAGGGTGTTCACCTGCACAGACGAGTCCTGCAATATGGGCGATATCGGCAAACAAGATCGCACCGACAGCATCGGCAATCTCACGGAATTTTTTGAAATCGATTTCGCGTGCATAAGCAGAAGCTCCGCAGACGATGATTTTCGGTTGAACGATTTTTGCGATGTCCATGACACGCTCATAGTTGATACGACCATCCAACTCTACACCATACGAAAAGCTGTGGTAGTTTTTGCCTGAAAAACTTACTTTTGAACCGTGGGTCAAATGTCCGCCGTGGCTAAGATCCATCCCGAGAAGTTTATCGCCTGCTTGCAACAATGCCGCATAAACCGCACCGTTCGCCGATGAACCGGAGTGCGGTTGTACGTTGGCATAGTTACAGCCGAACAATTCGCAGGCACGATCAATTGCCAATTGCTCAACCGCATCGGCGTATTCGCATCCGCCGTAGTAGCGTTTTGCGGGATACCCTTCGGCATATTTGTTTGTAAATACTGATCCCATCGCTTCCATAACGGCAGGAAGGGTAAAGTTTTCCGATGCGATCATTTCCAAATGATCGGTTTGTCGTTCAAGCTCTTGCTCACATAGGGTGTAAATTTCGTTGTCGAATTCTTTGAGGAAACTCATTCTTCTTCTCCATGTTGATTTTGATTGTGGTGTAAAGGTTTCATTGCTGGGAAGAGCAATACATCCCGGATTGAGTGTTGGTTGGTCAGCATCATGACCAAACGGTCGATTCCGATCCCTTGTCCCGCTGTCGGTGCCATTCCGTAGCTGAGTGCCGTGACGAAATCTTCGTCCATTTCGTGGGCTTCGTCGTCGCCGGAGTCTTTGGCCGCCATTTGCCCTTCGAAACGCTCTAACTGATCGACAGGATCGTTGAGTTCGCTAAATGCATTGGCAATTTCGCGTCCTGCAATGAAGAGTTCAAAGCGATCAGTCAATTCCGGACGTTCGTTATTACGGCGTGCCAATGGAGAAATCTCCACCGGATAGTGGGTGATGAAGGTCGGATTGATCAGTTTGGCTTCAACGAACTCATCAAAGAGTTCCCCTTGGAGTTGGCCGAGGTTCATTGCGGCATTCGCTTCGAGATTTTTGGATTTCAAAAATGCTAAGATAGAGTCTTTGTCATTGACAATCTCTTCAGGAACCCCGCCGATAACGCTGAGACTTTTAACCAGTTCGATTTCGGTAAATTGATTGAAATCGACCATTAAATCGCCATACGGCAATTGTTTCGGGAGGTTAAGATGATCGAAGAGATATTCAAAATACTCTTTTGTAATTGCAATCAAATCTTTGTACGTTTTAAATGCCCAGTAAAATTCAATAGAGGTAAATTCCGGATTATGGGTTGCATCCATCCCCTCATTACGGAAGTTGCGGTTGATCTCAAACACCGCTTCGAATCCGCCGACGATGAGACGTTTGAGATAAAGCTCGGGAGCGATACGCAAATAGCGATCGACCCCTAATGCATTATGGTGTGTCACGAACGGTTTTGCGTTCGCACCGCCGGCAATTGGATGCATCATCGGCGTCTCTACTTCTAAAAATCCTTTGTCTTCGAAAAAGCGTCGGGTAAGGCTGATCACTTTTGAACGGATATGGAATATTTTACGTACTTCGGAGTTCATAATCAAATCGAGATAGCGTTGGCGATAGCGCATCTCTTTGTCTTGAATCCCGTGAAATTTTTCAGGGAGCGGAGAGATCGCTTTGGTCAAAATTTTGAGATTATCGGCATGAAGCGAAAGTTCACCGTGTTGTGTTACGAACGGATAGCCGCTCACTTCGATGATGTCTCCTACTTCGATGAGTTTTTTGAAAACGTCGTTGTAAAAGTTTTCAGGGAGGTTGTCGCGTGCAACATAGATTTGGAGCATACCGCTTTCGTCTTCGATTTTAACGAAACTCGCTTTTCCCATAAGTCGGAAAAGTTTAATGCGTCCTGCAACAATGTAATGTCGATTCTCATCCCTTTTTTCCTCTTTTTGAAACAAATCGGAATTTACGTTGTGAAATTTTTCAACGGACGTGTTACGTTCGGAATGATTTGCATACGGATCGATGCCGAGAGCTCTGAGGGCGTCGGCTTTTTCAATTCGCTGTTGTACATACTGGTTTTCAAATGCCAATGGTTTTTCCTTTATTTTTTTGTGGTTTGGCAATTTTTGCAAATGCCGTAAATTTGCATAGAGTGTTCTTGCATGACAAAACCCAAGTTTTCGGTAATCTCTTTTTGTCGGTGTTCAATCTCTTCGTCGACAAACTCCGTGATGGTTCCGCACGAGGTACAGATGATGTGATCGTGATGATCTTTTGCACCCAGTTCGTATTTTTTTCCCTGCGCTCCAAACGAGAGCGATGTAACCATATCGGAATCTTCGAGCAAAGAGAGTGTACGATAAACCGTAGCGATACCGGTTCCCAGTTCAGGATATTTTTGCTGGATTAAGTGGTGTAAACCTTCCGGCGTAAGGTGTTCATCCGAATTATAAAGCATTTCAAGGATGACTTCGCGCTGAATGGTAAATTTTAGACCGTTGGCTTTTAGCAGCTGTTTGAAATCGTTCAACAGTTTCGCGTAATCGACTGTACGTTCTGTGAATTTTGTATACGCGTTCATCGACTTATTTATCCTTGCTCGAAGTATTGGTATCGGTTGTATTCGCATCGTTTAAAAACGGCACGGAGGTATTGGTTTCAATATGCAAAATAAAATCGCCCGTGGCAAACATCGGTTTGTATAAAAAGCTATTGGAAAGTTTTTGTTCAAAATTTTCACGAATCGCACTGACGCTGAAAAGAGCGTAAACGATGATCGAGATGATAAAGAAAAACTTGCTGCTTCCCATGACAAAGCCTAAACTTCTGTCTAATGGCCCCAAACCGCTCAGCGAACTGAGTTTTTTAAAGCCTGAACCCAGTGCAACCATCAAAACCCAGAAGATACCGAGCGCAAATATGAAGCCCACAAGATTAACCGCAGTCATACTTTCAAAATGAAAGAGCAGATCACTCAAAATTTTACCGATGATTCCACCCAGATGCGACGCGACAAAAACACCTCCTACGATTCCGACAAGACCGAATACCTCTTTGGAAAAACCGTTTAAAAGCCCTTTCAGACCGAGGAGCAATACAATTGATCCTACCGCAAGGTCAAAATAGTTTAAATCCATCAAAGCTCCATTTCCAAACGGTCTTTACCGTTGTTTTTAGCTTTGTACAAAGCTGCATCGGAACGTTCGATGACAGTATCTATCGTATCGTTTGGCTGTAAATTTGTCATGCCGATACTCAAGGTAACGCTAATTTGTTGGTTTTGAAAGAGAGGTTTGTTGTTGCGACAATGGAATAAAAAAGGATTTGTTTGGCTGTATTCCACCTGTAACCTTTGTACTATATAGATACTCAAAAGCTCTTTTAAATTACTGAAAAAGGGGCAGATGAGAGCAAATAAAATAAACGCCATTATACTTTTTCAAACATAAATCTAACTTTTGGCGTTTGTAATCAGTCCCATTTTAGGATAAATGGATAAAATTCGTCCACTAATAATCAGGTGCGTTAGCACACAGGAGTCGATATGAGCACATGGAGCCGATCAAGCTGGAGAGAAAAACCGATTAAACAACAACCGACGTATCCCGATACGGCGGTTTTGGAACAAATCGAAGCACAGCTGCGCAACTATCCCCCTCTCGTATTCGCCGGTGAAGCTCGTACACTCAAAAAGAATTTGGCCGACGTCTGCGAAGGAAAAGCATTCTTACTGCAAGGGGGCGACTGTGCGGAGAGTTTTTCAGAATTTCATGCCCACAATATTCGTGATACTTTCAAAGTTATGATGCAAATGGCGGTTGTCATGACATTTGCCGGCGGCGTTCCCGTAGTCAAAGTGGGACGTTTGGGCGGTCAATTTGCGAAGCCGCGTTCATCGGATACGGAGACAGTTAATGACGTAACGCTCCCAAGTTACCGAGGGGATATCATCAACGGTGTTGAGTTTTCGGCTCAAGCTCGTGTGCCGGATCCGTACCGTATGGTTCAAGCGTATAACCAATCTGCTGCAACACTCAATTTGCTTCGCGCATTCGCGACCGGCGGATTGGCAGACTTGCATCAAGTTCATGCTTGGAACTTGGGATTTGTCGGTCAAAACGAGATGACAAAAAAATACGACGAGCTCTCTCGTCAGATTGATGACTCTCTGCGTTTTATGGCGGCATGCGGAATCACGTCGGATAAATTTCAGACATTGCGTGAGACCGATTTTTTCACTTCGCACGAAGCATTGTTGTTGAACTACGAAGAGGCGTTTACGCGTCAAGACTCATTGACGGGAGATTGGTACGACGTATCATCTCATATGTTATGGATCGGTGATCGTACCCGTCAGCTGGACGGTGCGCATGTTGAGTTCATGCGAGGGATCAAAAATCCGATCGGCGTTAAGGCGGGTCCGTCGATGGATCCGGAAGATTTGATCCGTTTGTGCGATATTCTCAATCCTGAAAATGAAGCAGGTCGTTTGAATGTTATTGTCCGTATGGGTGCGGATAAAGTAGCGGATGGGATGCCGGCATTGATTCATGCGATCGAGCGAGAAGGGAAAAAAGTGCTCTGGAGTTGTGATCCGATGCACGGCAATACGATCACAAGCAACGGCTATAAAACCCGTCCGGTCGAGCAAGTACTCAAAGAGATGAAGCAATTTTTCCAAGTTCATAAATCCGAAGGCACCTATGCCGGCGGTGTTCATTTGGAGATGACCGGGAAAAATGTTACCGAGTGTCTGGGTGGATCGTTCGAAATTACTTCCGACAATCTCAAGAGCCGCTATCACACGCACTGCGATCCGCGTCTCAATGCCGATCAATCGCTTGAATTGGCATTTTTGATCGCTGATACCCTCAAAGAAGCACACCGCTAATTCCTGCTAAGAATAAAAAATGCATGATTGATTTTCAAAATGAGTCAATCATGTCTGAAGAGATCGATCACAAAAAAAGTATCTTGAATCTCTCCTTGGAGTTTTTAACGTAATTTATAGCTTCTTTCCTTTATAATCCGCTAATTTTTTCAACACTATTGCCCTTCTTGCTATTTAGAGCAATATGAACCTATTCTATTATTTAAGGAGACGACATGCAAATTAGCGGTGCACAGATGGTTATCGAAGCACTCATCGCCGAGGAAGTTGAAGTCGTATTCGGTTACCCCGGCGGGGCGATCATGAACGTCTATGATGAGATTTACAAACAACGCTCATTTCAACATATTTTGACCCGTCACGAACAAGCGGCGGTTCATGCCGCAGAAGGATATGCCAAAGCAACCGGAAAAGTCGGTGTTGCCATGATCACTTCCGGTCCTGGATTTACAAATGGGGTAACGGGGCTTGCCGATGCCTATATGGATTCAATCCCTCTTGTGGTTATCAGCGGTCAAGTTCCGATGTCGCTGATCGGTACCGATGCATTTCAAGAGATTGATGCTGTCGGGATTAGCCGTCCGTGTACCAAACATAACTATTTGGTCACCGATGCGGCAGATTTGCCTCGTATTTTGAAAGAGGCGTTTTACATTGCCCGCACCGGACGCCCCGGACCGGTTCATGTCGATATCCCAAAAGACGTTACGGCACAAATTGCAACCTTTGATTATTCCAAAGAGGTTGAATTAGAGACCTATAAGCCGACAACCAAAGGGAATGCCCGCCAGATCAAAAAAGCGATTGAAGCGATTGCAGCGGCAAAACGTCCGCTCCTTTATTTGGGCGGAGGTGTCATCAGTTCGGGTGCGGCAGACCTTGTTCGTGAATTTTCAACCATGACTCAGATTCCTGCGGTTGAGACATTTATGGCACGTGGAACCCTTCGCTATGATGATCCGCTTTTGATTTCGATGCTTGGAATGCATGGATCGTATGCGGCTAATATGGCGATGTCTGAAACCGATTTGGTTATCGGCTTGGGAGCTCGATTTGATGATCGTGTTACAGGGAAACTTTCTGAATTCGCTAAAAATGCACGGATCATCCATGTTGATATCGATCCTGCGAGCGTGTCAAAATTGGTCCATGCCCATTTCCCGATTGTCGGTGATATCAAAAACGTTTTAGAGCAAATGATTCCGTTGGCAAAAGAACAGGTCAACCCGACACGTTACGAGTCGTGGCACAATACGATTGCCAATTTCAATAAGCTTCACCCACTCTCTTACAAAGAAGAGGGGGATCGTCTTAAGCCGCAATGGGTTATTGAGCGTATCGGGCAGCTTTTGGGTGATGGTGCGAATATCTCTACGGATGTCGGACAGCATCAGATGTGGACGGCTCAGTTTTATCCGTTTACCCGTCCTCGCCAATGGGTCAGTTCTGGCGGCTTAGGGACGATGGGATTTGGCTTTCCGGCAGCATTGGGAGTAAAACGGGCAGATCCTGAAAAAGTGAGTATTAATATCACGGGTGATGGTTCAATTTTGATGAATATCCAAGAGTTGATGACAGCTGTTGAGTATAAGCTTCCGGTTATCAATGTTATTTTGAATAATAATTTCTTGGGAATGGTACGCCAATGGCAGACTCTTTTTTACGACAAACGTCACTCGTCGACCGATCTATCGATGCAGCCCGATTTTGTTAAACTGGCCGAAGCCTTCGGCGGGGTAGGGTATCGTGTCAATACCAAAGAGGAGTTTGACGCGGCGCTCAAAGATGCCATTGAGAAAAATGTCGTTGCGATTATCGATGTCGTCGTCAACCGTTTCGAGAACGTTCTGCCGATGGTTCCGGCAGGTGGATCACTTTTTAATATGATGTTAGAGTACAAGGAGAAATAATGGAAAATGCACGCAGAGTAATTTCCGTTATCGTGATGAACGAAGCAAGCGTACTCTCACGTATCGTAGGATTGTTTTCAGGACGCGGATACAATATCGAATCATTAACGGTTGCTCCGATTCCCGATTCGAAATATTCACGGATCACGATCGTTACGGCCGGATCGGTTCGTGTGGTTGAGCAGATTACCAAACAATTGCATAAATTGATTCCAGTCCTTAAAGTATATGAACATGCCGATTTGGTTGAGACCGAGATGGCTCTGGTTAAAATCCCTATGAGTGAATCGCTGGGGGATATTGAAGCGTTAACCCACGCATACAACGGGCGTATCGTCAATGTCGGAAGCGATACAATGATTGCGATGATAGCTGATGAACCTGCGAGAGTAAACCATTTTCTTGAAGCGATCAAACGGTTCCATCCAAAAGAGATTGTACGCAGCGGCTCAGTCGCGTTAGAGAGATAATCTATGACACTCCATGAAATCGGACAGCTTTTGGGATGTGGTGAAAACGGGGATATGCGTGAGATACACGGAATGAATACGCTTCGTGACGCTTCGTCCAAAGAGATCTCGTTTTTGTCCGATTCTAGATACGAAAAAGAGCTTATTAATACCAAGGCATCTGCCGTTATTCTCCCCGCATCCAAAGCCCATTTGCTTCCAGAAGGGGTCATCGCACTTGTATCCGAAGAGCCCTATATGGCGGTGGCGGTTCTTTCAAAATATTTTACAAAACCTATCCAAAGTAGTACAAAAGCTCCAATTATCGGCGAAGGGACCCAGATTTATCCAACCGCGCATGTCGAAAACGGTGCTTCAATCGGTAAAAACTGCACCATTATGAGCGGTGTCTATATCGGTGCGGAGTCTGTGATCGGCGATGATGTCATTTTGTATCCGAATGTTGTTGTGTATCGAGATTGTGTTATCGGTAATCGAGTTGTGGTTCATTCAGGTAGTGTGATCGGCTCGGATGGTTTCGGATATGCCCACACTAAAACGGGAGAACACGTTAAACTTTATCAAAACGGGAATGTTGTGATTGAGGATGATGTAGAGATTGGAGCCAATACAACGGTAGATTGTGCTGTTTTTGGCTCAACATTCATTAAACGTGGCACTAAAATTGATAATTTGGTCCAAATCGGACATAACTGTGTTGTGGGTGAACACTCGATTATGGTTTCTCAATCGGGGCTTGCAGGCTCCACAACCTTGGGGCGCAATGTTGTGATGGGGGGGCAAAGTGCTACAGCAGGGCATTTGAGTATAGCACCGTTTACAACGCTTGCTGCCCGCTCTGGTGTTACGAAAAGTATCACTCAAAAAGGGGTGTATAGCGGCTTCCCGCTGATGGAACATAAATTATGGCTGAAAATGCAGGCAAAATTGGCTAAAATATTAGAATCTTAAGCAAAAGGGGGAAATGGATGCGGAAAATTGCGGCAGGTTTCATGGTTGCAACAGCGCTTTTGCATGCTGATGGTGAGCTTGTGGGTGATATTCGTATGCCAGACATTGTCCTTGATGCTATTAAACATTGTGAGTGCTTACAAGAAGGGGGTGCTTGTAACCCCCATGTGATTCGAATTAATGCTGATGATGAAGCTCAACGAGCCTTAGCGGCTGGTTTCGCGGTCAATGGACATATCATCAAATGCGGCAGTACAGAACAATGTACGGCACAAGCCCAAGCACTTATTGATGGTGGAATCACCAATCTTGACCTCGGACCGTATCAAATCAACTACAAATATCATCCCAATCCGATGTTAAATGAATATTTTGAAGATTCTACCGCACGCGAGCAGGCAAATGCTATTTTGACGAAGCTGGTTAAAAGTTTCGGATATTCGTGGGAGACATTAGGGCGCTATCACCATTTCAGTGCAACGGATCGCACCCGTAATGAGCGCTATTACCGTAAAATGTATGCTTTTATTTACGGTAATATGACCAATCAAGGTTCCAATTAATTTTTAAGCTTGTTTTAGCCAAAATCGGCTACACTAACCCATTACAGCTATTAGGAGTTTTTATGAGTTCTGGCGTTACGATTATCAAAGAGATCCCTTTGGATGGGACAAAAAAAGGGATCATTTCCATCAGCAAAGTAGATGAGCCATACGGTGCAGGAAGCGATAGTGTTGCAAGTATCGGAATTTCACTTTCCGGTGATGCCAAAAATCCGGAATGGAAAGTACATATTCCGATGGGGAATATCGATGCTGTAGTTGAGGCGTTGAAAAGTATTAAGTAGGTAAACGCAGAAGTAAATCCCGTTCGTGGTGAGCTTGTCGAACCATGAACCGTTTTTGCCCTTCGACTAGCTCAGGGCGAACGGAAAGAGTAGATTTATTTTTTTGCAGCCACAAATGCAGCGATACGTTTGATACCCTCACGAATACTATCAATATCGGTTGCAAAACTAAATCTAAAATATCCCTCAGAACCGAAACCTACACCCGGTATGACAGCGACTCCTTGATCTTCTAATAACTCTTTACAAAATTGCATGGAGTCATTGCTCACCTCTTTGATGTTCACGAACAGATAAAAAGCTCCTGCAGGTGAAAGGACAGATAAGCCGTCGATTTCATTGAATAATTTGACCGCTTCATCGCGGCGTGCCTTAAACTGGACACGCATTGCTTCGATATCCGCATCCGCATCACCGTTAAGACCGGCAATAGCGGCTTTTTGGGTGATTGAGTTGATATTCGAGGTGCTTTGGCTTTGGAGTTTTTTTATTGCTTGGATAATGTCTGTTTTTGCTGCAGCCATGTATCCGAAACGCCATCCTGTCATTGCGACCGATTTGCTCAAACCATTGATGGTTATGGTACGTTGGTACATATCTTCGCTTACTGCAGCGGCAGATGTAAATTCACCGTCATAGATCAATTTTTCGTACATTTCATCGCTTGCAACAAGAACATTTGTCCCCTCAAGCACTTTGCCTAATGCAATTAGCTCTTCGCGTGAATAGACAGCTCCTGTCGGGTTGGACGGAGAAGTGAGGATCAACATTTTTGTTTTAGGCGTTAATGCCGCTTTGAGTTGTTCTGGGGTAATTTTGAATCCGCTTGAATCGTCTGTCATGATCTCAACGACGCTTCCGCCACAGTACATCA
This sequence comes from Sulfuricurvum sp., assembly GCF_022759005.1. Lineage (GTDB taxonomy): Bacteria > Campylobacterota > Campylobacteria > Campylobacterales > Sulfurimonadaceae > Sulfuricurvum. Next base: position 14,656 of record NZ_JAEMQA010000027.1, read on the forward strand.
CGAGTTCTGGATAGGTGACCCAGTATGGAGCCGGGATAATGACTTCATCTCCTGCTTGGATTGTACACGCAAAAAGATTATAAAGCGAGTGCTTTGCGCCGTTGTTGGTGATAATTTGATTCGGTTTGTATTCAAGATTATTATCGCGTTTGAGTTTCAAAGCGATTGCCGCTTTGAGTTCAGGAATTCCATCAACGGCAGTGTATTTGGTAAAACCGTCGTTGATCGCTTTGATGGCGGCATCTTTGATCACTTGAGGAGTATCAAAATCGGGCTCACCTGCGGAAAAGCTGAGGATATTTTTCCCTTGCGCTTTGAGTTCTTGTGCTAACGTAGAGATAGCTATGGTAATCGATTCGGAGAGTGTATTGACGCGATCGGTTAACATGGTTTTGCCCTTGTAAAAATTTTGCGAATTATACCATGCTAAGAATTAAATTTTACATCAGTTGTTGATTTAAAAATTGCGGTTTTCCGGTATGGAAACCTTGTGCATACGTGATACCCAAATCTTCTACATGGCGTAAAATCTCTTCGGATGACACAAACTCGGCAACGGTATCAATCCCTATTTTATGGGCGAAATGGACGATCGCTTCAACGACGATCCGATTACGCGGATTTTGATCGATCGATTTGATGAGAGAACCGTCAATTTTGAGAATATCGACATTCAGTTTGAGAATATTTTCAAAATTGGAGTAACCTGTACCGAAATCATCAATAGCAAACTTCGCACCGAGTCCTTTCATTCGAGTGATGAACAATGCAACTTCCTCGAAGTTTTCAATCCCTTCCGACTCTAAAATTTCAAAAATGATACGATCGGCCGTTCCGGTTTGACGGAGAATATTTTCTATGGTCGTTACGGTTCTCTGATCTAATATATCACTTCCGGAGAGGTTGACCGAAAATTGCTCGTGTCGGCCCATAAATAGGCGACAAGCCTGATAGATGACTTCTTGTGTGATTTGATGATATAGCTTTGTTTTTTGGGCAATTGGCAGAAACTCACAAGGAGCGATAAGGGAGCCGTCTTCGTTTTGTATCCGTACCAATGTTTCAAATTTTTCTATTTTTCCGTTTTCACAGGAGATAATCGGCTGATATTGACATACGATGCGATGCTCAACCAGTGCCTGTCTGATTTGAGCAGACATAGCGATATTATTTTTATATTGTTGCTCAATGCCTTCGAATTGATCATAAGTAGAATAGAGTTGTTTCGCGCTTCGTGCTTTATTGAGTGCAATATCGGCGTGGATTAGCGGTTTGGTGCTGTCGATTGCGATACCGACGGTAGCTCGTACGTGCACCGTTTCATCCGAAATCATAAAAAGTTTTTCATTCAACGATGATAATAAGCTCTCGATGTCATGCTGAAATTGAGCAGGTGAATGTCCATCATGCGAACGAAATGCAAATTCATCTCCCCCGATACGGTAAGGGTTAAGTTTCAGTTCATGAAACCAACTGGCGATTTGTGTTAACAGCCAGTCTCCAGCATCGATACCGAAGAAGTCATTGATCTCTTTAAAATCGTCAATATTTAAAATAGCAACGGTATTTGTCGGTTGTCTGAGCAAGTCTTCTTGTAGCTTGATCCGGTTGGGCAATGATGTTAGGGGATCATAATAGAGATGCTGTGTCGCTTTGTGTGTTTGCTCCGCAATTTTAATTTCGAGATTTTTGTTAATCGATTCGATTTCATCAGAATAAGCGATAACGCTTTCTTGCATACTCTCAAAAGAGTGGACGATATGGGTAAATTCTCGTTGTGTAAAGGGAAGATCAAACGTGATTTTTGTTCCCGGTTTATAGTTACGTACTTTGCGGGCTATCAGTGTTATCGGGAGGAGGAGGCGGTTTATCCATAAGATCATAAGCCATAAAATACTAAAAACACTAATACTGATCCAACCGTACAAGGTATAAAATCGATTCATTGTTTTTGTAAACTCTTCTCCTGAATAGGTGAGCGTAATGGAACCGATCGGTTTGAGGGTAGAGGGTTCGACTAAATCTTCAGTGACGTTAATCGTTTGGTACGGTTCTGCTGGGATGTGTTGGCGGTAATTGAGAAGAACTTTTCCCTTGAGATCAATAATTTGCAAGGCGATCACTTCTTCACGATGGGTAATGGAAGAGAGTTTGCTGCCTAAATCATTCAATCCTAAAAAGAGAGAGAGTGAAACGGTAGGGCTGACGGTGTCAATGAGCAAGAGGGCTTTTTCTTTTTGGGAATTAAGGGTCAAATCACGGACGATAGAAAAAGTGACCAAAGTAATGGTACCAAAAATAATAAATGTTACCATAGAGAGCAATAGGAAAAGTTTGGTCGAGAGTCGGGCGTTTTTAAAATAGTTCATTCAATAAATCTTGCAATATGGTATAGGGTTTCATCAAAATGGAATTTCCCCTTTTTTAAAGTTTTTTTGTTGACGTAAATAATCGTTGAGCGTTCAATGGCGATCGAGCCTAAAATACCGTATTCCAAATCTGCAACATCGTATGAAAAGGCTGGAACGGTATTTTCAATACTCCATGCCGCAATTTTTTCGAGTATTTTAGGATTGCAATTATGTACGACATAAACAAAGGCTATATCTTTTCTCTCAAATAATTCATTGGCTGAAACAGGAATAGCGCTAAAATACAGAGCAGCGACTTTGCCGTTGTAAATTTTGTTGATCTCATCGGCAATCGACTGTGCTTCGGATTTTTGGTTACTATCGTAAACAACCGCAAAATTTTTTTTGGATGGATCGGATTTGGAGGTTAGGCTGGTGTCGAGTGCCATAATTTTAGGAACTATGCGAGCGTGTGCTTTGGTGATAAACGAGTCACCGGCAAAAGCAAGAATGGTGCTAAATAAGAGCAATAGAACGGCACGCATCAAAATTTCCAACCTGCTCGAATCCAAAAATTTCGCCCCTCTACGGGATAATCATCGGCGTAGGTTGAGGGTGGTGATGCGTAGCGATAAATGGCATTATTGACGTTTTTCAATGCACCTTGCAGATAAAAGCCGCTAAGACCTTCCCAACCTAAAATGAGATCATACGATGCAAACGAATCCATAGCGTTTTTACGTGTGTCATCAGGACTACGCTCTTTTTCGCTAATATAGCGCCCTATAACAGCCGCATTGAATTGCGGCATGAGGGAATAGGATATCCCCCCCTTTATAAGATGTGAAGATGCATAGGGGAGATAGTTGGTGGTAGTGGTTTCTCCTTGGATGTAGCTATATGAGAGGAATGCCAAAGTGTCGTCTGTTGGAGTGCCTCGAAATTCACTTTCAAATCCTTTGATATTGCGTTCTGCGATATTCTGATAGGTTTTGTCAACCGTGTTTGCGGTGATCTGATCGGTATTGTGTAGATAAAAGAGATTAACTCCCAGTGTTGCATCAAGCGAGGGTTTGTAGAGATACTGTGCTTCATAAGAAATAACGTGTTCAGGCTCTAAGTCCGGATTTCCGATACGTGCAGGATTATTTTCTGTATACATTTCTTGAAAAGAGGGGAGACGGTAACTATTTCCGAGCATGAATTTAAATATATGTTGACGATAAGGCTGATACACTAATGCAGCGCGAGCATACGGCTCCACATCCATATTGGATGCTTTTGTCTCTCCTGCGTTAAGAGAGAGGGCCAGCTCATCACTGATATCGATGGTGTCATTGATATACATTTCGTAAGAGTGACGGCAAGCAGCGCCAGCATCGAGAAAAGGGGCAGTGGTGCTGTAGTCGATAATTTGTGTACCATTATTGACTCGTTCAGTTGTTTTTGACGATAAATTGATGACATCTTCATATTTTAACGTATAACCAGCAGAGATTTTATGATTTTTTAGTCCTGTATATATTGCTGAAAGCCCTGCATATCTCAGTCGGCTATTTAAATCCAAATATGCCCAATAGCCGTTTGGA
>NZ_JAEMQA010000027.1:18695-23369 GCF_022759005.1 Sulfuricurvum sp.
GAAAAAAATATCCGCTTTCGATATACCATGAGGGGAGCGTTTGTTTTCCTTCGGCATTGGGTAAAGCGTTCAGATTTCCAAAAGCACTGCCGGTTTCGAAACGGTTAAATCGCCCTTTTAGATAAAAATCATCATACGTATACGTCAAACCGAAACCGACTTGTTGTGAATTGAGCGGTGCATATCCGGAATGCGCATATTTATCGGTTACTTTGATTGGAGAAGTCGCATCATCGCTTTGTGTAAAAAAATCGCTTGCGATTTTCCATTTGTCCGCACGATAAGAGTATAAAAAGCCGGCTTGTCGATAAGAGTCGCTTCCGAAACTGCCGTATATGACTCCGTTGCGTTCTTTGTTCTCGTTTTTTGCATACGTGATGACATTGATAGTCCCTGAATAGCCGTTGACTCCGTCAATAAAACTTCCCGAACCTCGGACAACCTCGATTCTCTCAATCAGCTCAATGGGAAAGTTTAGATACCCGTTGTAACTATCAAATGCTCTATCATTGACGACTACCCCATCAATCGCCAGTTTTGTTTGACCGTAGGCGAGGGGATTTGATCCTCGGATGATGGGGGTACGATTATTGATGGTGTCTCCCATCATATCGATTCCCGGAATCAGCATGATGGCATCTTTGAGGGTATGTGCTCCGAAAGCAACGAGCTCATTTTGCTGCCAAACAGAGAGGATAAACGGTTGATAGTCGATATTGTGATTTGACTGCGTCGCTAATTGTTCCGTAGTACTCAAGTCATCATTGAGTGTTGTGATCAACTGTTGATCAGCTGCACAGAGTGCCAAAGGTAAATAGGACAGGGTCAGTATAGATCTAAATTTCAAATGTCATCCTTAAGCATTCTAAAAATGGGCTATTATTCATCCAACAAAACGGTACGATTTTTTCCCTCTTTTTTGGCACGATAGAGTGCCTTATCGGCTCGGGCGATAAATTCATCATAGGTATCACCTGCACGGTGAATGGTTGCACCTACACTGATAGTCATTTTGATGTTTTGCCCTGAATAAATGAGGTGGCTTTGTTCGATTTTTGATCGAATTTTGTCGGCTATCTCAAAAGCTTTTTGTTTGTCGCATCGCTTTAGCAGCACGCTAAACTCTTCTCCGCCGTATCGATAGACTTTGTCTCCGCTGCGAAGCACCGATTTAATCATTTGGGCAAGAAAGTAGAGTACTTTGTCCCCTGCAACATGACCGTATTGATCGTTGATGTTTTTAAAATTATCGGCATCGATCATCAAGAGGACCATCGGAAGTGTTTTGTTTTTTCCGGCTTCGATAGCACTATTCAAATCCTCTATTAGCCCTTTACGATTGGTTATTTTGGTTAACGGATCGATAGTCAGCTGTGTAATGGTCTCTTGAAGCTCGTGAGAGAGCTCATCAATTTTATTTTGAGCTTTTTTGAGTTCAATCGACATGTTTTGGGCAAGTTCGCTGAGTCCGTCAACAAAATTAACACATCTCTCAACCCCTTCTAGTGGAGCCTTGCTAATATAGTTTTCTTGTAATTGTGCAACATGAGAAATATCGGCATGCGCTTCTACAAAAGATTCGATGCTTCGATGGGCAAGATCAAGGTATCGGGTTAGATCATTGTCCGAAATAATCGTGTTATCATAGCTGTTTTGCAAGGCAAGCAACTCTTGATCTCCTGATTGGGCGATCAGACTATCAAAGTACTTTTTGTAATGGTGGGGAAGGGGAGGCAGTCCTAAGGAGTCAAGCAAATTGAGCGTTTGATCATGAATTAAAGATATTTTTTTATTGACCGCGGAATGACTCATTAAGGCTCCTTTGAAACATGAGTGATTGTAGCATTTTTGTGATAAATTTTATCCTTGTATTGTGAAGTTTTGCGCTTTTGTATACAGTGCGTATAATTTTTCTGCACTTATATGAAGCTTGATAGCAAGCCTGTATCCTATTTTTAGTTTACAGGAAGATTATACATCTAAAAATCTTACTTGAGTCCTTGCGTTGAGTAAACGTTACGCGGATTCCAAAGAATCCATCCGCAGCTGCCGAATGCCTCTGCGGCGGATATTTGATCCCGAATCTCTTTGGCACCGTAAATGCGACGGTCGAAGGCGTAATCTTTGAATGCTTGAAGCCATGGACGATACGATAATGGAGAGGTACCCGATTTTTGGAGGGCTTTATCCAGCGAGAGCTTCACGATTTCATAATTGGCCTTTACCGGATCGGGATATCCCGGAATACCTGCATTAAATCCGGATGGATAAAGCATCGGTGAGAGATAATCGACGTACGGAGAGAGGGCATCAACCCGCTGACCGATCTCGATATCGGCGTCATGCCAGCTGACGTAACCGAAGATATCCGCAGATATGAAGACGTTATACGGAGTTAAGCGCGTTCGTGCCGCTTCCAAAAAGCTTGTGATCGCTTTTACCCGCTCGGCTTGAGTGTTTTCAACCGAAAATTTTACCCCTTTGCGATCCGGGAAACGGACATAATCGAACTGAATTTCATCAAATCCCGCTGCCGCCGCTTCTGCTGCTATATTGATGATGTATTCACGCGGTTCTTTTCGTGACGGGTCAATCCAATAGAGTCCCTCTTTGTCTTTAAAAAGTGAGCCATCGGTAGTATGGACACCCATCTCAGGATGTGCCGTTACATACGGTGTATCTTTAAACGAGACGACGCGAGCGATGACATAAATCCCCTCTTTGTGCAAATCGGCAACGAATTTTTTGACATCTTTGAATAAAACAACCTCTTGAGCCCCGATCGCGTTTGCGACAGGATTGGCGGTTTTAAATGCGATTTGTCCGCGATCCATTTTTACGTCGATAACGAATGCATTGATTTCTGTCGTTTCAAGGATATGTTTCGCATTCCCCATGATTTTGCTACTGGTGGCACCAAAACTGGAGAGATAGAGTGCTTTTGGGGTAAACGGGTTCAAATACATTTTTCCGCTACCCTTGTAAAATTTACGATCATATCCCACGGCGCGTACGCCGATAATCGGGGATGATGGCACTTTAAAAGAGCCGTTGCAATCACTGCGGTACTCTTTTCCTTGTGAAACGATGATAGCGTTAGCTATCGGTTTAGACGTTTTTTTATCCAAAACGGTCCCGCTGATAAAAGCCCCCCATGTCAATGAAATGGCCGTGGCTAATACAAGTAATGCTCTCAACTCTAACCCCTGTAATCTGATGGCGACATCGTAGCAAAAAATAGTCCAAAATAGGGAGGTTTGAAGCGACAAAATGGTACCATTCACCAACAATATACCAAAAAGGTACACTTTACATGTCATTTACGACTTTAGGGCTGAGTCCCCATCTTCTCGAAACACTCGACGAAATCGGATACACTGAACCGACACCGATCCAAAAAGAGGTGATTCCTCTCGTATTGCGGGGGCGTGATATTTTGGGCGCTGCCCAAACGGGGACGGGAAAAACCGCCGCATTCGCTCTACCGATTCTCCATAAACTCATGAGTGAACGCGATGCGAAACAGAGTATCGCCAGAGCATTGGTAATCGTACCGACTCGCGAATTGGCTTCTCAGGTCGGTGATGCGATCAAAACTTACGCGCAGGGGAGTGAACTCACAATTCTTTCCCTTTTCGGCGGAGCCAATATGGCTCGCCAAGCCAAAGAACTATCCGAAGGGGTGGATATTATCGTTGCGACTCCGGGGCGGTTGATCGAGCTGAACAAACAGGGGCATGTTCCCCTCTCTCGAATCGAGTTTTTGGTGTTTGATGAAGCCGATACGATTTTCGATATGGGATTTATCCGTGAAGTAGAGCAGATTATTGATTTGCTCCCGATCAAACGGCAAAATATGCTTTTTTCGGCGACCATGACGGGTGCGGTTAAACAATTGAGCGAAAAAATTCTCAAAAAACCGTTATTGGTAGAGATCGACAACCTCAAAGCTGCCGACATGACGCTTCGTCAAGTCGTCCATCCTGTCGAAAAAGAGCGTAAAAAAGAGTTGTTATCCTACCTCATCGGCTCCAACAACTATCCGCAGGTTCTCGTCTTTACCCGTACCAAAACGGAAGCGGATGAAGTGAGTGCGGAGCTAGCGGCTAGCGGACTCAAAAACGTCGTCATCCACGGGGATAAAAAACACGGAGCACGCGATCGTGCATTGAGTGAGTTTCGAGAGGGGAAAGCCCGTATTCTTGTCGCGACCGACATCGCGGCACGCGGTTTGGATATTGATGGGCTCGATGTTGTCATCAACTACGATATTCCTCACGTTGCTACCGATTATCTCCACCGTATCGGACGGACGGGACGCGCGGGCAAGGACGGAGTAGCGATTACGCTTCTCTCCTCCGCGGAACATATCTCATGGAAAAAAATCATCACGATGCTCGGTAAAAACGTCGAGACGATTGTGGTAGCGGGATTTGAGCCGCCGGCGGAGAACCCTCTGGTCAAAACACGAGGGAAAAGTCTCTCCAAAGAGGGAGAGAAAAAAGGCAAAACGGCGGGTGCGTTTGGAAACAAACGCAAAAAAGCTCCCGTTCAGCCAAAACACATCGGTAAGCGTGGACCGCGTGTGGCACGTGATGAATCTACTGGTAATGAAAAGAGCAATAGTGCTTTCGGTAATACAAAAAAACCCTCACCGAAAAAATCGGGCGGACG
>NZ_JAEMQA010000034.1 GCF_022759005.1 Sulfuricurvum sp.
GTTTGCTCCAATAATACAGCCATCTGGAATCGTACACCCTTTTAAAATAAAACTTCTGGCACCGATCCAAACATTTTTACCGATCTCAACAGGTTTATTTGGGTTGATATGATCCCCTTGCGCATCAAACATCTGATGATGATCGGTATCCATCACTATCGATTCCCATGCCATTGTCGAGTTATCCCCAATGGTAATTTTTTCCGCACATATGATAGTGCCATCCCCAGAGATGAGAAAATTGTCTCCCAAGGCCAAAGAACCATACACCATCAGGCGAGAGCCCATCCCTATTTTGGCTTTTCCCGCAAATTCAATCGTACCATCGATAAGAAGAATAGTTCGGTTATATCGGTAATCAAGCATTTCCATATTCCCAAAGCCCATTCGAACAATTCCTGTTTTCACCTTTTTTAGAATAACCTTCCCCGATAAAGACTGTAATTTTGTCTTACGAGAAACAATAATAGGTAGCCTAATTGCCTGTGAGAACGGCAAAACTCGGAAGTTGACATAAATACTTTTGGGGATTCCGGCTGCGTAACGGATTAAATTAACGATTTTTCCCATTCTACTGCCCATAAAATTACCCTTTATTTATTAGCATTAATCAATGCAATACCATAATTTCATTCTTACACTTTCAGTAAAGTTTGTTGCAACAGCTTAAACTGTTTTTGACTCTCAAACATTTCCATCGCTTTGAGTTGTCCCGCTTTTGCAAACTCAAAACGCATATGAGTATCATACGCAAGTCTCTCTAATTTAACGCTCAAATCATCGCTGTCAAACGTTTTAAACAACAGCCCGTTGATCTCATCGTCAACAATCTCCAACGGTCCGCCGCTGTCGCTGGCGACAACACAGACCCCGCACATCATCGCTTCGATCAACACCAACCCGAACGTCTCTTTTTCGGTTGCCAATACTGCCACATCACACAACTGCATCAACGTCTGCGCTTCGTTCGTAAATCCCGTAAAGATACCGATGTCACGGTATTCATCTTTTAACTGCTGCAAATACCCCTCATCCATCGCGTGACCGACGATCAATACTTTGGCATCTATCCCTATTTGGGAGAGTTTTTTAACCGCTTCGAGCACCAGATGCTGCCCTTTTTGAGCTTCTATCCGTCCCACAATGCCGACCGTGAACGATTGATCTAAGCCTAACTGCTCACGACGGGTTTTTTTCTCCTCTTCGGAAATAATTACGGGTTGTTCGGCACCGATGTAGAGTACTTCGACTTTCGGACGTATCTCTTCGGGGATAAATTTTTCAATTTGCGTTTTAACCTGCTGAGTCACTGCGAGCATCATGTCCAAATTTTTATAGAGGAAACGGTGGTAAAAATCGTCTTTGAACCGGGTCATCGTCATATGGCGTGATTGGACGACACGGGGTTTGCGTTTTGAAATCCGTTTTGCCATAATGGCGAGAGGAAGGTCTTTTGTCCAGTGCAGATGCAAAACATCGATCTCTTCATCATCAATAATTCGTGCAAGAGAACGTGCATTGAGCCATGAGAAAAGGATATTGCGCTTTTTTAGAGTACGGTAACGGTACTGTGTATTTTCATAATAACTTTTCAGTTTGCCATTTTCGTTAATAACGCTGATACACTCTTTATCCAGATAATGCGAAGCACGCATCATATAGAGTTCCAATCCCCCCAAATCGGGTGAGAGGCACAGTTCACAGATTTTATTCGCCACGTTTGCTCTTTTGCTCCAGATTCATCTCATAGAGTTTGATGTATTTATAAAAATTGGTTGCCATATGGGAAAATGCGATGATAAGTCCCGCATATCCGTCCAAAAATCCCCGTTTTAGTACATAAGTTCGGAAAAAAGAGTATAAGCCGTTAAAGAATGCTTTAGCCGGGGAAGAGGACTTTTTACCGACATTATCGGTTGCGAACAGGGTCGAATACCGGTCCAGTTTCACAATAAAATCGGAAATGCTCATATAGCTGTAATGCTTCATGTTTCCCGGAATAGGAAGTTTTTTCATCCCCTCGTCGATAATATTCTCATGGACAAAATTATCGTTAAATTTGGTAACCGTTTTGTTATACAAGCGTCGAATTTTTTGATTATTCCATCCGCAGTGGCGGATCGGTATCTCTTTGTAATACGCCAAAAAATTGACAATATAAATCGTATTCGGATCAAGCGGTTGGGTTTGCAGCGCATTCAATAGTTCAGTATCCACCACCTCATCACTGTCAATGATTAAAATCCACTCATGTAGCGCATAGCTCGCTGCTCTGTTTTTCGTCGTTCCGAATCCGTCAAATTGTCCCTCAATCAATCGAACATTTGGGTACTGAGAGGCAATGGCTTGTGTGCCGTCTGTTGAGCCGTTGTCATAAACGACAACATCATCGAATTGTTTTAGACTTTCCAGTGATTTCTCAATCGTTCTAGCACCGTTTTTTACAATCATAACCGCCGAAACATTCATCATGATCCCTTCACTATCTTAACGATCGTTTTCATCCAAAAACTAACCTGCTTTAGCGGTTTGAAAAGTGAATCAGGCGTTGGGAGGGCATCCCCCTTTATCCGATAGAGCAAGCCCCCTATTCCATCCCATGAAGGATTGAGCGCATTTCCGATTCGAAATACATAGGGGTAATGTTCACGAGCTAACGCTACCACCGCATCATTGTATTTTCCATAAGGGAGGACGAAAGACTCTACCCTAACCCCCAGATTTTCTTCGAGAACTACTTTTGAGCTGAAAATTTCTTTTTCCAGATCGACATTCTCTTCACTCAGATTCACATGGTTCATCGAATGAGACGCTATGGCTACATGAGAACTGTGTATCATCTCTCGTAATTCGGTATAGGTACAAAACGGCGCATATGTTTTGTAATTATCCTCTTCGTATATTTCGTGATGTTTAAGGGACAACCGCCGTTTTGACGGTATATCGGTATCTTCTAAAATAAAGGCGGAAGGGACGGCGAGAAGAGCTTTTAGATGATACTTTTTCAGTAAAGGAAAGACGTAATGGTAAAAATCAAAATAGGCATCATCGAAGGTTAGACAAATGACATTTGAATCCGCTTCTTCTCCCGGGAAAACCGTCGTGTAACGTTCAGATATTAGACGCAAATGCGCTTCCATCATCTCTTGAGTGTTCGATAGCGGCAAATCGTCGCTGTTTATATGATGATACATCACAACTGGAAGCATTCACATCCTCAATTTGAAGTGTTTCAGGAATAATAAAGTATCATACCACACCCTCTCTTACTAAAAGGTCATTATGCAATTCAAATGTGATTTTCAATCTAAATATCTCTTTTTAAAAGAGTCATTTGAAAATATCCAATCCATTTTTTCACAAGACGATCACTCTATCCATAAAGCCCGCAATGAACTCAAAATTATTAATTTATCAGGGGTTAAAACGGTCGTCAAATCGTTTAAGGTCCCCCACTTACTCAACCGTATTGTTTACACTTTTTTTCGTCACAGCAAAGCATACAAATCGTATCACAATGCACTGCGTTTGCAAGAACTCGGCATTTCAACCCCTCAGCCGATCGCTTTAATCGAATTTTTCTCCTCGGGACTGTTGGCAGAGAGCTATTTTATTAGCGAATTTTTTGACTACGATTTCACCATCCGCACCCCCCTTCTCGAACCGCTCGAAGATCGCGAAGCGATCTTTACCGCGTTTGCCGCCTACACCTATGAACTCCACCGCAAAGGGGTATGGCATCTGGATTACTCCCCCGGTAATATCTTGATCAAACGAATCGACCAAGGGTATCAATTTTCTATTGTTGACATCAATCGGATGGTTTTTAAACCGATCTCTCCGCTGGAAGGATGTGAAAATTTCAACAAACTCTGGGCGTTTGATGAGGAGCTGGAGATCATGGGGCGCGAATACGCACGACTCAGCGGCTTAGATGAAACCACTACGATTGCTGAAATGAAACGGCATAACGATGCGAACAAACGGGTCAAAAATTTTAAAAAAAGACTCAAGAAATGGTTGAAAGGCGATTTTTCAACTCCGCTTTAACCGTTTCAAACATTTCTCTTCTCCCAAGTGGGTCAAGCGGGATCATAAAATGGTGTTGTTTTTCCCCAATACTTTTCCATCGTGCAGCAGACGCAAAAAGGGTATCGGCAAAAAAGGTAAACGTCTCGCATCCCACCGCATTCGCCAAATGATAGGTTCCAGTAGAGGTACTTATAAACAGTTTAAAACTGCTCAAAAGTAGAGCGAAATCGACGACACTCCCGCGTGATTGATACAATACAACCCTACTCTCTTCCAATAACTCTTTAGCCTCGTTGTAGAGTTTTTCCTCATCGGGACCAAATGTCATGACTATATCAAAATGATTAAATTCTTGCGCAATCCAGATCAATTCAATGTACTCGCGTAATGTCCAGTTCGCATCCGAAGATCCTCCGAAACCGGGATGAAACGCAACAACGGGTTTTGTAATAGCGTACTCACGGCAAAAGGATACATACGCTTCCGATGCTCCAGCATACACCAACAACGGTTTTGGAAATTCCAATGAGATGTCGGGGAATAATGCCCGGGAGAGTTGAAGGTTGTATTCGAATTCCGCCATTTTCACTTCGCTTCGGCGTTGAGTAATGCGGCGGTTATAAAAAATTTGGGCTATTTTAGTGGCGGGAGCAATGCGGATAGGGATGCGGGCCATCCACTGCGCAAGTGCCACACGGGTGTTGGAAAAGAGGGTGACCGACGCATCGATTTGCGCTTGTTTGATCTTGAAAGCAAGCTCTAAAATATCCCCACCACTATCGACAATCACCTCATCGATAAAATCACACGAAAGGGCTAGTTTACGGTTTAGGGGGGCGACGAGGGCGATAATCCGATTGTGCGGATTGTGGTGTTTTAAAACGTATAACGTCGGTAAAGCGGTAATAAAGTCACCCAGTTTATCATTTCGCACTACCAAAATATTCATTTTCCACCCTTGTATTAATGCGGTTATTTTACCCAATATCGCTATAATCTCACCATGAAAGAACCGTTTACTTGGGATAATTATTCCGATCAGCCCGCAATAATCAAAAACAAAGCGCTCAAACGTGCCATGCGCCGCAGTGCTCTACCCTCCCTCGTTAAAACGTTTTTGATTGCCCTCATAACCCTTCCCGTCGCCCTTTTACTTACCCCTTTTATGCAACGTCGTACTATCAGCGGGAAAGATTTCTTCGGTATGGGGGTCAATCTCGATAAAGAGCCCAATACAACCCCTTATCTACTTGAAGAGCTGGGAGTAAAAAATCTTCTCATCCGCATCCCTCTGTGGGAAATGGATCGCTTACATGAATACGTTTCCTTTATTCGCTCGTTTTCAGACAAACACATTACCGTTATGCTACTGCAAGATCGTGAACACATCACCAGCAGTGACATGACACGCGACCATCTCATCCAAATTTTTGAAGCGCTCAATGAGGTATGCAAAACTTACGTTATCGGCAGTACCATCAACCGTGCCAAGTGGGGATTTTTCAGTGTCAACGAATATCTCGATTTTTACGGCGTGGCGTATAATCTCAAACGTACACGTTTTCCCCATCTCAAACTTATCGGCTCAAATGTGATCGATTTCGAGTACCACTTCAGTGCCCATACCCTCTTCAACTTTGCCAAAATAAAATTTGACGCGATCGGCTCTTTGCTCTACGTCGATCGTCGAGGAGCACCCGAAAACACCCAAATGGGATTCAACCTAATGGGAAAAATCAATCTTTTATTTTCACTTATCTCACTCAGTCCGAAAACCTCCGATGAGCTGATCATCACCGAAACCAACTGGCCGATCAAAAATACCGCACCCTATGCCCCAACCAGCGAGTTTGAGTGCGTCAGCGAAGAGGATTACACCGATTATATGGTTCGTTATCACCTCCTCGCTTTTGCCTCCCAAAAAGTGAGCCGTGTTTATTGGCATCAACTGATCGCCCCAGGATACGGTTTGATCGATAACCGTGAGGGGATACTCCGAAAACGGAGCGCTTTTGAAGCCTATCGTATAATGCTCAGCCATCTCAGTGATGCGCATTTTGTGCGTTTTGCCCATCATCGTGATGCGTATCAACTTGTCTGTACAACTCCTCGCGGAGAACTTCACGTTACGTGGACACGCGCCTCGGCACCACTTTATACCTACAAGGCTCAACCGTGAAAATACTCATCATTCTCCCAAACTGGCTCGGTGATGCGGTGATGGCTACCCCCGCACTTGAAGCCCTTTGCCGCGTTTATCCCGATGCCGAATTAACACTCGTCGGTTCATTCGTGAGTATCGAAGCGCTCAAATATCACCCTCAGTGCACACGCCACTACGTCGATGAGACCAAAAAGGGAGGAAACCGTTTTCTCAATACCTACCGATTTGCCAAAGTGCTGGGGAAACACGATATGGCGATCACCTTTCGCAATCAGCTCCACTCTTCGCTTCTGCTCTATTGGAGCGGTACACCGATCACGGCAGGACGCCGTAGCTGGCATTCATCGCTTTTGCTAAAACACGCCATAAAACCAACCCACCCCTCCCATCTGGTGGAGCAGTACCGTGATATTGCCCAAAGTTTGAGTCCACAGCCGCTCGATATCGGTAATCTAAAAATTCACATTCCGCCGCATCGCTACTTGCGCCCGACACTCGGGATCAATCCGGGGGCGACATACGGCAGTGCCAAACGGTGGTACCCTGAAAAATTTGCCGAAGTGGCTCGCCAGTATGCCGATAGATACGACATACTCCTCTTCGGAGGACCTAACGAAGTGGGGATGGCGAACGAGATCGAATCACGGCTCAAAGGGATTAAAGTGACCAATTTTGCCGGCAAAACGACGATACCGGAGTTGTGCAGTTTTATCGGTGGGTTAGATCTCTTTATCACCAACGACAGCGGTCCGATGCACGTCGCCGCAGCATACCAAGTTCCTACCGTCGCAATATTCGGTCCGACACGCCATCTTGAGACATCCCCATGGAAAAATGAAAAAAGCACTATCGTACGACACGAGATGAAATGTGCACCGTGTATGAAGCGTGAATGCCCGCTAGGACACCATGAGTGCATGAAGAGTATTACGGCACAAGAAGTAATTGGAGCAATCAATAGCCTATCTGTTCGTAGTGAGCCTGTTGAACCATGAACGTTTCACACTTCGACAAGCTCAGGGCGAACGGCATTAGAAATCTAATCTAAGGGTAAAATACCACGCATCGTTATAGGTCACATTACGGCTTTTCAAATCAGTATCGATGGTACGGTATCCAACACCGATTCGAGCGTTTTGGATCGGTTCTACATCTAGGCCCACACGTGTTTCCGTATAACTATCAGCAGATTTAAATGCAAGAACTGATGGAGCATAATAAAAAGCACCATTTAAATAAATTGGAAATGCTATATTAATCGGCAACTGTAGTTCTGATTCAATTCCTAACGGAATTGCCGTATAAATTTCACCATCAATTTTTGTATACTCGGCTTTAGCTCCTAATCCAAGTTTTAATCCCGGAACTCCACGAACCGATTCCATAACCATTGCCGAAACCTCCATCAACGGTTTCTCATCGACAATCGTTTTTGAATTATTACTATCCCCATTCAAAAAGCGCGCACCGATATAAGCGTTGCTCATCGCATTTCCCATACGTCCCATGTCGAGACGAATTTCTCCACCGACATCTTTATCGTTAACATTAACGCTTACTTGATGCGCCGCAAAAAGCGATGTCCCCATTACAAGTATTGCGATTATTTTTTTTAACATACTGATCCTTCATTAATTCGAGCTATTGTGGCAGTCGTACTTTTACCGTCGACAAACTGCACCAGACGCAACTCTTTAGCAAATTCCGCTCCAACAACAACCTTACCTTCATAATCGCCCCCTTTGACCAAAATATCGGGCGCGATGTTTTTGATAAGATCGTGCGGTGTCTCTTCACTAAACAACACAACAAAATCGACCGATTCGAGCGCAGCCAAAATATAAGCCCGATCCGCTTCACTGTTAACCGGACGTGTCGGTCCTTTTAGTTCTCTCACCGAGCTGTCCGAATTAAGTCCGACAATCAATACGTCCCCGTAACTTTTTGCCTCTTGGAGGTATTTGACATGACCGACATGGAGAATATCAAAACAGCCGTTAGTGAAGACCAATTTTTTACCCTCTTTTTTCAGACGATCACAAAGAGCATAAATCTCTTCTTTGGTTTTTATATGCATATCGGATGTGCTCTGATGCAAACTTGATTCATACTCTTCGATTTCATTCAATGTTACCGTAGCAGAACCGATCTTTCCGACGACGACAGCAGCAGCATGATTTGCAAACGGTGACGCTTCATCGATACCAAGCCCTGAGCTCAGAGCAAACGAGAGAGATGCGATCACCGTATCCCCTGCTCCCGTAACATCGTAAACCTCTTTGGCTACAGTCGGAAAACGGCGCATGGAATTATCATAAATAGCGATGCCGTCTTCTGAGAGAGTGATCATCGAACACTCCAGTTCACACGTCTCTTTGAGATTCAATAGCGCTTCTTTCAAGCTTGCTTCGTCACTGATAACGATTCCCGTCGCTTCGGAGGCCTCTTTTTTATTCGGGGTCAATAGATACGCACCCCGATATTTGCGATAATCTTTCCCTTTGGGATCGACCAGCACTTTTTTACCGGCATTACGAGCCGCAGTTATCACTCCACCGGCGACGGTATCGGTAATCACCCCTTTGCCATAATCGGAGAGGATGACAATATCGCATGAATTCATCACACTCTCCACATACGCGATGATTTTTGTTTCGCTGGCGGCATCGATAGAGTCTTTTGATTCTTTGTCATAACGCAAAATCTGCTGATTAGAAGCGATTATGCGGCTCTTTTTGGAAGTTTTTCGCCCTTGCTGCTTCACCAAACCTTCGCTTTTTACCCCTATGGCATCGAGCATGGTGCATAACTCTTGTCCATTTTCATCATCACCGATCACACCGGCTATACTGACATTTGCACCCAAAGCAACGAGATTATTGATAACATTTCCTGCCCCTCCTAAAACGGTGGTCTCACGTGCGATGTCGACCACCTGCACTGGAGCTTCGGGAGAAATGCGTTCACATCCTCCCCACAAGTAGTGGTCAATCATCAAATCCCCGATCACGAGGATGTGCGGATGAGAGTTATGCAATCTTCTCATGAGAGTTCCTGTTCGAACAATCGTTTGATCTCTGGGACATACGCCGCGATCCCCTCTTCAAAACTAAAACGAGGCTCATATCCCAATACCGCTTTGGTTGATTCGATATCGGCTTCGGTATGAAACTGATAGCGACCGATATAGGGATTTGGAATATATTCACACGCGTATGAGGTTCCCAGTTCATGCTGCAAAATATCGACCATCGATTGAAACGATCGTGCCCTCCCCGTCCCGACGTTAAACACACCGCTCTCTTTGGGATGCATGGCGAGGATATTGGCTTGAATAATGTCTTCGATATAGATGAAATCGCGCAAGATTTTGTCCGAGTTTTCAAACAGTTTCGGATTTTTGCCCGATAATAGCTGATGCCCGAATTGAACGACCATAGAGGATGTTTTGTTTTTGAAAAACTCTCTCGGGCCGTAGACGTTGAAATAGCGCAGCCCTACGATAGAGATATGATCGTGTTTTTGAGAATACTGACGTGCGAGGTGATCCATCATCAGTTTGGAAAATCCGTACACGTTTTGTGGAGCTTCTCTTCCGACACGTTGTGGAGACTCTGCATCCCCGTATGTCGCACCGGATGAAGCATAAATCATATTGGCCCCATGCTGCACCGCGATGTCCAGTAAATCTTTGAACGCATTGACGTTGGTTTGGATCATCAGATCCTGTTCCAGCGCCGTCGTGTCCGAAATCGCCGCTTCATGAAAAATATAATCGAATTTATAGTTTTTAGCCAGCGTAGTTAAAAGCGCTTTGTCATTAATATCTCCACTGATCACCTCACCCCGAAATCCGATCAAATTTTTAAAATGACCGAAACTTTTGAGATTCCCATTGGAGAGGGTCACGTTGGAGCGAAAAAGATCCAATACTACGATGTCAGATTGCGGATAATGCTCCTGAAAATAAAACGCGAGATTGGAGCCGATAAAACCGGCACCTCCCGTAATCAAAATGGTTTTATGGTTAAAATCAACGTCACTGTAGCGCATCGGTATCCTTCATAAAGGTAGTGTCATATTGTAACAAACTCTACATTAAATGTGAAACAGTTAGAGTGCTTTAAGATTGCTAAGACTATAATGACACCGAAATTTTTTATGGAGAAAACAAATGAAAAAAATTGCTCTTGCAATGTTGTTCGCTGGTGTATCTTTGATGGCTGCTGATGGAAAAGCTCTTACCGCTAAATGTGCTGCTTGCCATGGTGCTAACTTCGAAAAATCGGCTCTTGGTAAATCAGGAATCGTAAAAGGTCAATCAGAAGCGGCTATCGAAGCTTCTTTGAAAGCATACAAAGCTGGTACACAAAACAAAGCTGGTATGGGTGCATTGATGAAAGGGCAAGTTGCTTCTTTCTCTGACGCTGATATCAAAGCAATCGCTACTTACGTAGCAGGTATCAAGTAAGTTAAACGCTAATCGGAACTAAGTCCCGATTAGCTACGTTAACGCTGTGTTCTCCTCAGCGGAGAGCTCATGCACAGTTGCCGTGCTTCTTTATTTTCTTCTTTAACTTTATTCTGGTCGATACTCTTTTTTTGCCGCTTCTTGCTTACGCTGTTGATTAGCCGCATCATTCAGTTCTCGTTCATCATCAAACTGTACTTGATTCATCATCTTTTTTTCATCATCAAACTGACCGTTTTTAATTCCCCATAAAAATGCACTCAATGCAATGGCACCCAAAAACAGTGATGCCCCCAGCATCATCGCGATTACCCAAGAATCCATAATGTTCCCTTTCTATTTATAGAGCCATCTCACCCGCATCGAATTGCCGACAACGAGCAGAGAACTAAACGACATCGAAATCGCGGCAATCAGCGGAATAATATACCCCATCATCGCCAACGGAATGGTGATTGAATTGTACACCAACGATATGAAAAGATTTTGCTTAATCAGAGCATATGTTTTTCGGCTGATAGCAAACGACTCCGCCAACGATGTGAGTGAATCATGCATCAATACGACATCACTCACTTCGATAGCGATATCACTGCCATTGCCCATCGCTATGGCAATATCGGATGCTGCCAATGCCAAGAGATCATTAATCCCATCACCCGCCATAACAACGATATACCCCTCGTCATGTGCCGACGCGATAAATGCTGCTTTCCCCTCAGGGGTCAAATGGGCATAAACCTCTTTGATCCCTACCTCTTGGGCTACCCTAAGAGCAGCAGCTTCATGATCTCCCGTGAGCATAACGACACGCAATCCTAAATCATGCAGCGTTTGAATCGATTCAAGCGCTTTCTCTTTTGGCTGATCCCGCAATTCAAACGTTGCCGTAAGCACATTATCAACCGCATAATAAAAGAGACTTTTATCACTGCGTGTATCGACATTAAGCCCTAACTCTTCCATAAGAAGGGCATTCCCTCCGGCAATCATTACTCCGTTATGTCGACCGATCATGCCCCGTGCCGGAAGCTCACGCACCTCTTCAATGCTGATAGAATCTGTTTTATTTTCTGTTCGCCCTATATACTCCATCACCCCGCGACTGATCGGGTGTTTTGATAAAGAGACCAGTGCATATAATACTCCCATGTCGAAAGGTTGATGGAGAGTGGCATAAACCACTTCAGGGCGCCCCATCGTAATCGTCCCCGTTTTATCGAGTACTACCATGGTAGCTTTTGCCATCGTCTCAATTTGAGCGGCTGATTTAAAAAGAATTCCCCTCTTCGCGCCCAGTGCAAGCCCCACTAACGTTGCGACCGGTGTCGCCAAAGCCAATGCACACGGACAGGCGATGATAATAACCGAAATACCTACCATCAAAGAGCGATCAAAACTGTGCGGCCAAAAATACCATCCCCAAAACGTTGCAATCGCCAAAAAGAGGATTGTAGAAGAAAAATACTGTGACAGACGATTTGCCAACTGCTCAATGGAAGGTTTTTGCGCCATCGCATTTTCTAGCAAGTTGACAAGGGTCGAGAGGGTAGAATGGGCAAAATCTTTGGTCGCACGATAGTGGATCAGAGCATCAATGCTCGTCGTTCCACTGATGATTTTGTCTCCGATACGTTTAAATATTGGTTCGGACTCTCCGGTAAGATTGCTCTCATCGAAACTCCCTTCTCCGCTAATCACTTCACCGTCGATGGCAGAACGCTCACCGCTTCGGATAAGTATCACGTCACCCTCTTTGACATCACTGACGTTTACGGATCGGATCGATTCCCCCTCTACGATACTCACTTCCCGCGGAATATGTTTGCCGATGACATCGAGCGTATCAGCAGCGTTTTTACGACTGAGCACTTCGAGAAACTTCCCAAACAACACAAAAGTGATGATCATGGCCACCGAATCGAAATAGGCTTCCCCTTTTTCCATGAGCGTGATGTAGATCGAATACAAATACGCTAAACTTGACCCCGTCACAACGAGTAAATCCATCGTGATCGATCGGTTTTTCAATCCATAATATGCCCCTCGATAAAAGACCCATCCGCTATAGAATAAAACCGGTGTCGCCAATACCCATTCGGCAATGTTGAGAATCGTCTTGATCTCTTGAGAAATTCCCGTGAAGTACCCCGCGTATTGGGCTACGGCAATCCACATCATGTTCATCGTCGCAAATGTTGCCACCGCCATCCGCAGATAATACTCTTTGCGTTCTTTATTGGCACGTACCTCCTGCAAAGAAGCATCATACGGAAACGCGTTGTATCCGATCGCACGGATCATATCGATAATCGAAGAGAGCTTCACCACCGCCGGATTCCAAATGATCCGAGCTTTGTTGTTGGTATAGTTGATATACGCTTCGATCACCCCGTCCATTTTATGGAGTGCTTTTTCATTCAGCCACACACATGCCGCGCAATGGATCCCTTCGATGACGAGAGATACCTGAGAAAGGTTCTCTTTAGTAGTCGTAACAAACCGCTCATGAAATGCAGGGGTGTCAAAGTTGGAACTCGCTTCAAATTGCTCGCTCGGAGGAGAGAGGGTCGCATCTCCCATCTTGGAATAAAAGCTCTCCAGCCCTTCGTCTTTGAGAAGATGAAAAATCCCTTGACAGCCGTTACAGCAAAAGCGATACTCTCCATCATGAATCATCACCTCATCGCTAAACTCAAGATGGCAGTGATCGCATTTAACTTTAGACATATTCGAATTTTCCTGCTGACTTATTTTTTTTGACCTGTTTAAAACTGTTCATTACACCTTGAATAACGATATAAACACCGACACCTGCATTGCAAGCATACCCTATAGCCATAGAGAGATTTGCTGTGGCTTCAAGCGGATCGATATGAAAAGGGACCATTGCACCGGTAAAGACAACCGTCTTATCTAATTTCAACGCATCGATGTAGGCTGCACTCAAATCAATCGTATCGGTACCGTGAACGACGATCACCGTTTTCTCGTCACATCGCGCTATCGTCTCTCCCAATATTTTTCGATCCTGATCATCCATTTCCAAAGAGTCTTTATACACAACTCCGCTCACCGCAATGTCGCTCACCAGAGATTTTAAAATTGCCTCAATCGCACGATCATCATTGGGAACGAAGAGCTCCCCTTTGATAGGATCATAGCGTTTGTTAAACGTTCCCCCTGTATTAATAATACGCATCAAAGCAGCTCCCGCAAGGAATGGATTATCCTATCGGCTTTAGAATGATCGGCTTGTGCACTGAGAAGAATATTCATCCCCACCCCCGCTCTGAGTGAAGCTTCAACATCCCGTTCATTATCACCGATCATCACCGATGCTGACATATCGATTTGATACTCTCTTTGGGCTCTCAAAAACATCCCCGGCTCAGGTTTCCGGCACTCGCACGCACCGTCGATACTCTCATGATGAGGGCAATGATAAATGTGCGTTATCGTAATTCCCAACCCTTTGAAGTGATCGCGCATCCATTGACTGAGCACTGCAAAATCCTCTTCACTGTAATAGCCTCTCGAAATCCCCGATTGGTTCGTCACAATGATAATTAAATACCCTTTTTCAGCGTAGGCACGGCAAACTTCGACAATCCCGTCCATCAACTCGAAATCTTCGATTGTGTGGAGATAGTTTTTTTCGACATTGACAACGCCGTCGCGATCTAAAAATAGGGCTTTGTTCACCTTATGCTACTCCGCCGCCGAAAATCTCTTTTTCGATAATGTCGCAAATCATATGCTCGATCAGCAAATGGGACTCTTGAATACGCGGTGTCGCATTGGAGGGGACAACAATCGCATAATCGGCCATTGCTGCCATTTTTCCACCGTCACGCCCTACCAAAGCGACAGTGGTTATCCCTTTGTGTTTTGCCGATTCAAATGCATTAATCACATTTTGAGAATTGCCCGACGTCGAAATACCAATAAACAAATCCCCCTCTTGCCCCAACCCTTCCAACTGACGGGAAAAGACATACTCATACCCGTAATCGTTTCCGATCGCCGTGAGATTCGAGGTATCGGTTGTGAGTGCGATGGAGGGGAGCGATGGACGATCAAACCCATATCGCCCTACCAACTCGGCCGCAAAATGCTGTGCATCGGCCGCCGAACCGCCGTTTCCGGCGATAAGAATTTTTTTCCCTTTACGATACACCTCAACACACACTTGCGCGACTTCGACCAAAAGATTAACCAACGCATCGTTTTCAACAATCGCTTTTTTGGTAGCGGCGGAATCATTGATCTGATTAATGATATAGTTTTTCATACTTTTCCCTCCTAATATTGGATGCCGGTAACTGAGCGCACTTTATCGATGATCGGTTGTGCAGCTTCGCTTGCTTTACGCGCGCCGAGATTGAGCAACTCACGCACTTCATCTTGGTGTGCGGCAAAATATTCGCGTCGTTCGCGGTACGGTCTGAAATATTCCCAAATCACATCATGCGTATAGAGTTTGAAATGGCCGTGCCCTTCCCCTCCGCGTTTATAGCGATCTTGCAATGCAGAGCGCTCTTCGTAATCCAAAAAGAGTTTTGCGATGTTATAAACATTGCAGTTTTCATACTCTTTCGGATCTTCCATCGGCACCGCTTCAGTGACGATTTTTTTGATAATTTTGGATTGCACTTTCTCTTCGCTGAAAATCGGAATCGTATTGCCGTAACTTTTTGACATTTTTTGTCCGTCGATCCCCGGAACGGTCGCAACGTTCTCATCAACGCGAAATTCAGGGACAACGAAAACATCGCCGTATTGGTTGTTGAATTTGATCGCGATGTCACGGGCGATTTCGACGTGCTGAATCTGATCTTTTCCGACCGGAATTACATTGGAACCGAAGAGCAAAATATCGGCTGCCATCAAAACAGGATACGAAAACAAACTATGATTGCTCGCAATCCCTTTGGCGACTTTGTCTTTATAGCTGTGTGCACGTTCCAATAATCCCATCGGAGTAAAAGAAGAGAGCACCCAGTAGAGTTCCAACACCTCTTTCACATCCGATTGCACCCAAAAGGTACTTTTTTGCGGATCCATCCCCAGCGCCAAAAAGTCTGTGGCGGCTTGCATCGTGAGCTGCGATAGGCGCTCTCCGTCACTCAGCGATGTCATTGCATGATAATTCGCGATAAACGCAAATACCTCTTCGCTCGATTGGGAGTCGATCATCGGCTTGATCGACCCAAAATAGTTTCCTATATGTAAATCGCCGGATGGCTGAATACCTGTTAATACTCTCAAAATAATCTCCTTGATTAGTGACTATTTTACCGCAACGTCTCTTAAGCTTCCTCTTAAGAAAAACTATGTTATATTTTTTCCTAGTTCAATTACAAAGGATTCATTATGAATACACAAATCCGTTCTAAAGATATCAAACTGACTCAACATTTGAATGACCATATTGCTACAGCCATTGAAAATTTTAAACGCTATCATTTGGATATTACTACCGTCAATGTCATGATCTCCAAAGAGAAAAAAGGTGTAGGGGTTGAATTCGACATTCATATCTCCCACGCACAGCCCGTCGTCATCTCAGATGTTGATGAGGATCTCGATACTGCCATCGATTTGGCAATTGAACGTGCCAACAAAGCACTCCGACGATTGCATGACAAAGTAAAAGACCACCATACCTCTTCCATTCGCGATATGGAAGTGGTCGAAGAGGCTGCGGAGTAAACGATGGAGAAAATCAATGTTGTTTGTCCCCACTGTGGCGGGGTTAATGCCATTCCGATCAAAGAGTCTTATGCAAAAGCCGCGTGCGGCCACTGCAAAGGCTCGCTTCTCGATACAAAACCTCTCTCGGTAGATGTTTCCTCTTTTGATCGACTGATGCTCAATGATGAACGTCTTATTATTGCCGATTTCTGGGCGCCGTGGTGCGGACCCTGCCGGAGTATGGCTCCTTCTTTTGAAGAGGCGGCACGAGCGTTCCCCCTCAAAGCCCAGTTTATTAAAATCAACACCGAAGAGCAGCAGCACCTCGGAGCACGTTTCGCTATCCGATCGATCCCAACCGTGATCGCCTTTAAAAACAACCGTATCGTCGATCAATTCAGCGGCGCTTTACCCGCACCTCAAATTATTGCATGGGTTAAAAAACATCTCTAATTTTTAGCTTTTTTTGGTTAATCTTCCCCAATTCATACTCAGGAAAATAGATGTACAACTGGATTTTGTGGTTTCATATCATCTCTATGGTCTCATGGTTTGCGGTACTTTTTTACCTGCCGCGCCTTTTCGTTTACCATGTTGAAAACGGGACAAATAACGGTTTTGTCGAAGTGGTCGAAGTGATGGAGATGAAAATTTACAAATACATCGGCGTCCCTGCATTTTGGGCAACATTTCTCTCTGGGACGGCATTGATCATTCTCTCAACCAGCCATTACGGGATGAATGTATTTGCGATGGGGGGATGGATGCATGCGAAGCTCACACTCGTTGCACTTTTGGTCGCTTATTTCTTCTCGCTCGGACGTTACCGTTTGAAACTCAAAGAGAATACAGCCTATAAAAGCGGAAAATTTTTCCGATTCTACAACGAAATCCCTACCCTCTTATTGATGGGGATTGTGGCGCTTGTGGTTGTAAAACCTTTCTAATTCCCCCCGTTCGTGGTGAGCCTGTCGAACCATGAACTACCATGTGAATATTCACCCTTCGACAAGCTCAGGGCGAACGGGAAGGTTATCGAAATAAGTGAGAGAAACTTACCACATCGACCGTTTTTTATGCGGTTGCGGTTTCTTCTTCTGATTTTTCGCTTTCGCTTTAAAGAGTACCGGAGTCCCCTCAAAATCAAACGCTTCACGCAACTGATTCGTCAAATAGCGGCGGTAGCTGAAATGGAGCCCCTGCGGTTTGTTCATAATCAATGCAATGCGCGGCGGACGGATATCGTACTGCGTCGCGAAGTACAGACGGATATTCATCCCGTTGATACTCGGCAGGATGTGTTTACGCATTGCTGCTTGAATCACCTCATTGAGCCGACCCGTCGGAATACGCTGTGAATAGTTCTCATTGATTTTTAAGATCATCTCGAAAATTTTGTGAACCCGCTGATGACTCTGCGCCGAGATTGTAATGATCGGAGCATAGCTCAAAAATTTGAACCGATCACGGACTTCGGCAATGATCTTGTCATAATCCTCTTTCGGAGCCAAGTCCCATTTGTTGAGGACGATCAAACACGCAAGACGGTTTTTATCGACAAATCCGGCGATTTTCTCATCCAAATCCATAAACGGCTGTGACGCATCCAAAACCAATAACGCGATGTCCGCCGTCTCTAGCATCTCTTCGGTACGCATCAAGGCATACTTTTCGATTCCGAGAATTTTCCCCCGTTTACGAATCCCCGCCGTATCGATAAAGGTGATCTTTTTATCGTTGTATTCGACTGTTTCATCAATCGGATCGATCGTCGTCCCCGCGACGGAACTCACCACCGAGCGGTCTTCTCCGAGAAGTGCGTTGAGAAGGGAGCTTTTCCCGACGTTGACACGACCGATGATCGCCACTTTCATTTGGTTAACATCGCCCGCTTCGTACTCTTTGACGATTCCTCGATACACCTCTTCGAGTACTTCGATAGAGGTCTCTTCCCCTTCTTCATCCTCTTCAGGGATAAAGTATCCATCGTCTTCTTCATCTTCATCGTCGTCAAATTCGTCTTCATCAACCGAAGCTCTCATCGCGGCATCAAAACCGTCCATCTCATCTTCTGCGGCAATCATCTCCGCATCCGGTGTAACGATCGACGAATCAGGAAGCTCAGACGCGATCCAATTCAAAAGAGGGAGTATCGAGCGGTTGTGGGCAACCGAAATGCCGAAAATTCGGTCCGTCCCGAACTCATAATATTCCCACAGCTTCTCTTGCATCTTGTCGTTATCGATTTTATTGACCACCAACGCGATCGCTTTTCCCATCGATTCAAGCTCATAAAAAAGCTTTTTGTCCTCTTCTTCAGGGAGACTTTTTCCGTCTACCATAAAAAGGATTATATCGGCTTGATGCGCCGCTTTAAGCGATTTTTCTTTGATTTTTTCATACAGTTCGCACCCTTCGTCGAGTCCACCCGTATCGAGAATTTCGACCTCTTTGTCTACCACAACGGCAACACGTTTTTTCACATCCCGTGTCGTACCTGCCTGTTCTGAGGTAATCGCATCTCGCTGCTTCAAAAGACGGTTAAACAATGAGCTTTTGCCGACATTCGGCCGGCCGATAATGGCTAATTTTTTCAAATTGACCCTTTAAAAATAAGTTTTTTATTATAGCGTAGTTGCACTTAGGGTATGATTCGAATATGTTAATCTATACCTATGAACACTTTTTAAACGACCTTGTTCCCCTCTCGGAACAATGTCAATCGTTTCAACCCGATACCGTTGTCGCCGTGGCTCGCGGCGGTATGACTCTCGCACATGCTCTGGCTATGAGTTTAGATGTACGCAATCTACAGAGCATCCGAGCCGAAAGTTATGACGGCGAGCACCAACGCGATCGTGTTAGCATCGCAGGTAAATGCGATCTAAGTCAATCGAAACGGGTCCTTGTGGTAGATGATATTGTCGACAGCGGAAAAACCCTCGCCGAGCTGGTCCCCTCTTTGCAATCCCAATACCCCTCCTGTGAATTTAGAGTTGCTACCTTATTTACCAAAAAAACTGCGGAATTCCATCCCGATTTTTCACTCCATGAAGCGGACGAATGGATTGAGTTTTTTTGGGAACGCGATTTTTTAAAAACGGGTTCGCTATAATCCCTCCAACCACAAACGATTACCTATTTTCCAAGGATTTTTATGTCAAAAGAGTATATCTTTACCTCTGAATCGGTCACCGAAGGGCATCCGGATAAAATGGCCGACCAAATCAGCGACGCTATTTTAGACTATATCATCGAGCATGATCCTGCTGCGCGGGTAGCCTGTGAAACTCTTGTTTCGAACGGATTTTGCGTAATCGCAGGTGAATTGAAAACAACTACCTATGCTCCGATGCAGGAGATCGCCCGCCAAGTGGTTCGCGAAATCGGATACACCGATGCGACGTACGGGTTTGATTACCGCTCATGCGCCGTACTCAACGGTATCGGAGAACAATCCCCCGACATTAACCAAGGGGTTGACCAAGCAAGCGGAGAGATCGGTGCGGGAGATCAGGGATTGATGTTCGGCTATGCATGCCGTGAAACCGAAGTACTGATGCCTCTGCCGATTTATCTCTCACACCGCCTTGCAGAGCGTTTGGCAAAAGTGCGAAAAGAGGGGATCATCCCCTACCTCCGTCCCGACGGTAAAACACAGGTGAGCGTACGCTATGTCGATGACAAACCGGTCTCGGTCGAAACAGTCGTCATCTCAACCCAGCATGCCCCTGAAATTTCGCAGGAAAAACTCCACGCCGATGTCATCGAAGAGGTCATCAAAGCGGTTATCCCCACTGAACTCATGTCTGCGAATATTGTCTATCATATCAATCCGACCGGTAAATTCGTTATCGGCGGACCGCAAGGGGATGCGGGATTGACGGGACGCAAAATCATCGTTGATACCTACGGCGGTGCCTGTCCGCACGGCGGGGGTGCATTCAGCGGAAAAGACCCGACCAAAGTTGACCGTTCAGCCGCCTATGCAGCACGCTATGTTGCTAAAAATCTTGTAGCTTCCGGTGCATGTGATAAAGCAACGATACAAGTTTCGTACGCCATCGGTGTCGTGAAACCTATTTCTATCATGGTTAACTCCCACGGAACCGCCATCGTGAGCGAAGAAAAACTGGAAAACTGTGTAAAAGAGCTATTTAACCTTACGCCGAAAGGGATTATTGAATCACTTGATTTATTACGCCCAATTTATCGAAAGACAGCAGCATACGGTCATTTTGGACGTGAACTTCCTGAATTTACATGGGAAAAAACCGATAAAGTGGATGCTATCCGTGAGTATCTCGGCCTTTAATTCTCTTTCTGTAACACTCCATCCATAATCTCTATTCAACCCCCTATTTTTTTAGGTGGGTTTAAAATTCTTCTGTTATAGTTACCCCATATTTATCAACCAAGGAGAACCCTATGGCAGTAGTCATTAATGATACCTGTATTAACTGCGGCGCTTGCATCGACGAGTGTCCGGTAGAAGCGATCGTAGACGAGGATGATAACCCAACGGGTGAAGAGATCTATTACGTATATTCTGACAAATGTGTCGAGTGTGTTGGCCACCATGATGAGCCTGCTTGTGCTACAGCTTGTCCGACTGAGGGTTGTATCACATGGGATGAAATCGGTGCAAGCCCAGCACATCGTGATGATGTAACTGCTGAAATGCGTTCATCAAAAGCTAACGTCATTAACTAAGTTTTACGACGATTCTCTAGAGGGGTTTCCCCTCTGGTGACAATCATTCTTCTATTCTTTTCCCTTTCTTTCATCTTTAATCTTTCTTAAATTATTGTTTCGCTATAATCCCGTTCTATTTTTTACACACAAAACAGGAGCATTGATGGAACAAAC
>NZ_JAEMQA010000079.1 GCF_022759005.1 Sulfuricurvum sp.
ATACCCACGTCCATGATCACGAACATGATGCGGGAGAACATGCCCACGAGGGGGGGCACCATCATCACGATCACGGAGATGAATCACATGCTCATCAAGCGGCGCATGAGACACTGCACCATAATCCTCAGTTGAATGATCCCAAGACGATTTCGGTTATTACGAAAATCTTGGATAAAAACGATCAGGAAGCGCGCCATAACCGTGAACATTTCAATGAACACGGCGTATTGGCGATCAATCTGATGAGTTCACCGGGGAGCGGGAAAACGACCCTTTTGGAAAAAATGGCGACATTGGCACCGTTCAAATACGGCGTGATCGAGGGGGATTTAGAGACGTCACGGGATGCTGACCGTCTTAAAGCGGTTGGAGTCGAAGCGGTGCAGATCCAGACGGGAAGCGCCTGCCACTTGGATGCGTTTATGGTGCATAAAGGGCTGCATGATTTGCCGTTGGCACCGCTTGATGTCTGTTTTATCGAAAATGTCGGGAACCTTGTGTGCCCTGCGAGCTACGATGTGGGATCGCATCTCAATATCGTCCTCGTCTCGATCCCGGAGGGGGAAGACAAGATCGCGAAATACCCCGTGATGTTTCGCGCGGCTGATTTGATTCTCATCACCAAAACCGATCTGTTGCCGTATTTCAAATACGACATCGAGCGTGAGAAAGTGGAAGCACGGAAGATAAAACCGAATGTCGATATTTTAGAGGTCAATATCAACGACGAAGCCTCCATCATGAATGTAATTGATTGGATTGAATTTAAACGAAAGATGAGAAATTAAGTATGTGTTTATCGATTCCTTCAAAAGTCGTCAGTATCGACACGGAGAACAATATCGCCACCGTCGATACGATGGGTGTTCAGCGTACGGCAGGGCTGGATCTGATGGAAGAGGGCTCCGTACAGATCGGCGATTATGTACTGCTCCATATCGGATTTATCATGAATAAGATCGATGAAGAGGATGCCCTCGAATCGCTGAGGGTGTATCGGGAGATACTCGAAAAACTGGATGAAGAGGAACGGCGACAGATGGTGTTGGAGGACGATAACTGTCCGGAACGTGGAGCTTGAGATGAGATTGGAGCTCAAAAATCTCTACGATGATTTCCGAAACGCTGATACGATCAAAGCGTATGCCAAGATCATCGTGGAGGACGCGTTAAAACTTCCCCATTCGATCAACATCATGGAGGTGTGTGGAGGACATACCCATACCATCATGAAGTACGGTATTTTGCAGCTGTTGCCTTCCAATATCAAATTCGTTCATGGTCCCGGATGCCCCGTATGCATCATGCCAAAAGAGCGGATCGATCACGCCTATGTCCTCTCTCAGCAGCCAAACGTTATTTTGGTGACATTGGGGGATATGATCAAAGTCCCCGGAAGTAATGGAAGTCTGCAGGATGCTCGGAGCAAAGGTGCGGATGTCCGTTTCGTCTACTCGCCGCTCGATTGTCTTAAAATAGCGCGGGAGAATCCCGATAAAACGGTGATCTTCTTCGCTATCGGATTCGAGACGACGACCCCGATGAGCGCGGCACTGCTCGATACCGTGATCAAAGAGGAGATACCGAATATTTTACTGCATCTCAACCATGTCACGGTTCCTGAGCCGATGCGTGCATTGATCAGTGATGAAGCGTGCATCATCGATGCCTTTTTGGGACCTTCACATGTGAGCGTCATCAGCGGAAGCAAGATTTACGAAGAATTTCCCCGCGACTGGGGCAAACCCGTCGTCGTCAGCGGGTTCGAGCCAGTGGACGTGATGCAGTCGATCAGCATGATCGTCAAACAATTTATCGAAAATCGGTGTGAACTCGAAGTGGAGTACAACCGTGCCGTCACGCGCGAGGGGAATCTCAAAGCCCAAGCGTTGAATGATAAATATTTCCACAAAGTGGATTTTCGTTGGCGCGGTTTGGGTGACATCCCTCAAAGCGGTATAGGATTGCGTGAGGAGTATGATCGCTACAACGCTGAAAAGATCTATGATGCGATCTTACCAAAAGAGGAGATCAACGATCACAAACTCTGCATCTGCGGTGACATCCTAAAAGGGAAAGCCTCTCCGCCGCAGTGTTCAATTTTCGGTACTGCGTGTAAACCGAGCAGTCCTGTGGGAAGTTGCATGGTGAGTTCGGAGGGGGCGTGTGCCGCTTATTACAAGTATGGGAATCTGGTATGACAAAAACGATTACATTGGCCCAAGGCAACGGCGGCGAAGAGAACAACGAGCTGATCAAAAAGGTGTTTTACAAAGCCTTTAAAAACGAGATTTTAGAGCGGAGCGAAGATGCGGCGGTGATCGGGAATCTGGCTATGACGACCGACAGCTTTACGGTGAGCCCCCTCTTTTTTTCGGGGGCGGACATCGGCAAACTCGCCGTGTGCGGTACGTGCAATGACCTCGCGATGATGGGGGCACAGCCTAAATATTTGACATGCAGTGTCATCATCGAAGAGGGGTTTGAGGTTGAAACACTGGAGCGGATCGTCGAGAGCATGAGAGGGGAATTGGCGATCAATGGTGCCGTCGTGGTGAGCGGTGATACGAAGGTGGTACCGAAGGGGAGCGTAGATAAGATATTTATCAATACGACGGGTCTGGGGGAGATCGTCCAAGCGGGGATCAGCTCGAACAACGTGAGCGAAGAGGAAGTTATCCTCATCAACCGCGATATCGGATGCCACGGGGCGACGATTTTCGCGGCGCGTGAGGGGATCGAGATGAGTAGTGCCCTCAAAAGCGACTGTAACTCATTGTACCCGCAGGTCAAAGCGCTCATAGATGCAGGGGTAAAGATCACGGCAATGCGTGACGCGACACGCGGAGGGGTCGCGGCGGTGCTTAACGAGTGGGCGCGACAATCGAACGTCTGCATTGAAGTGGACGAGGAGAAACTCCCGATCAGCGATGAGGTCAAAGGGATTTGTGAGATGCTGGGATTCGAAGCGACGGCATTGGCGAATGAGGGGACGTTTGTATTGGCGATTCATAAAGATTACGCGCAAAAAGCTTTAGAGGTACTCAAAAGTTTTGATGTATGTACGATGGCATCCATTGTGGGCGAAGTAACGCAAAAATACCCACAAAAAGTCATTTTAAAAAGTCCATGGGGAACGTCTCGATTTTTAGAGACCCCGAATGGGGAATTGTTGCCAAGAATATGTTAATTAGCCGTCATTCCCGCGAAGGCGGGAATCCAGCTTTGAGGGGATGGATCCCCGGATCAAGCCCGAGGATGACGAGAAAAGGAATTTATTATGCATGAATACTCAATCGTACAAGCACTGTTAACGCAATGCGAGGATATAGCCCGTGAGAACGAAGCCGAATCGGTCTCTAAAATCGTCGTCAAAATAGGAAAAATGTCGGGTGTAGAGCCCCACCTCCTCGAAATCGCGTTTAATACGTTCAAAGAAAAAACGGTGTGCGACGGAGCGGAGTTTGTGATGAACGTTCAGCCGCTGGTGATCGAGTGTAAGGGGTGCGGAGTACAGACGACGCTGGAGGAGATTTACTACAAATGCCCAGCGTGTGAAAGTTTGGACGTCAAAGTGATAGACGGCGAAGAGATGTTTTTAATGTCGTTGGAAATGGAGTAAAGCGTGCAAGAGTATTGGGAATTATATATGAAACAAATCGATGGCCACATCGCCTCGGTTTTTGTCAATGCAGGGATCTCGATAGAGCTGCCGAGTGAAGATAAATTTTATGTCGGGTTTATCAAACTCAAAATGAAAGCGCCGAATGATCGAGGGCTCATTTCCCAAGAGGAAGAGACGCAACTCTCATTCATCGAAGATAAAATCGAGATGGAATCGTTACGCTACCGTGTCGGAAATTATGTCGGAAAGATCGTATCCAACAATGAGATCACGTTCATCTATTATCTAAAATACGATTTTGAGTGGCCAAACGCGGTTCAGTCTGCAATGAATACATTCCCTGATTATGAGTATACATTCGGTTCGAAAATGGACAGCGAGTGGGAGGTCTATCATAAACTCCTGTTCCCGACCCCGATTGAGTGGCAGATTATCCAAAACCATAAAGTATGCGATCATCTAAAAGAGCAGGGGGATCCACTCCATATCGCCAGGGCGATTGAGCATAAAGCCTATTTTGAAACCGATGATCAGCGCAGTGCATTTATTGCTCACATCGAATCCGAAGAGTTCAGAGTCAAAAGCTTAATCGATCCTACCGAAAGTACGCCGATGGTGGGTGTCAGTTTTTATCGTCAGGATAAGCCGTTTTATTACGATATCGACACGTTAACACTGCATCTGATTGATCTATCTACCCAAAATGGGGGTGCGTATGACGGCTGGGAAACGAGTGTCGTAAAAATTTAGCATTAATGCACTGAAAGATTATTCATTTTTAAGAAACTTTAATCTATTCACGGCGATAATGTGCAAAAGAACGTCTTGCATAATAATCAAAAGGGGTAGATAGATGAATCTCGAAGAACTTAAAAAGAGGGTGAATGCCAATGAAGGGCTTTCTCGCCGTGACGCCCTGAAATTAATGGCACTCTCTCCGGTAGCCGCATCCGTATTGGCAGGTGCTGCCGCTCCTGCGACATTAGAAGCTGCCGCATCAAATGCAAAAGGAAAAGTTGTCATCGTTGGCGGAGGGTCCAGTGCTTTGATGGTTCTTGCGCGTCTTCGTCGTGCTCTCGCAAATCCCGATATTACTATTATCGCTCCGAATGAAAAACACGTCTATCAACCGGGGCAGATTTTTGTTGCGGCCGGTGAATATGATCTGGAAGATATTATTTTTGACAACACCGGTTATATCGGTGATGATGTGACATGGGTAAAAGATGAAGTTGCGACTTTTGATCCGGACAACAACAAACTAATAACCAAAAAAGGGACAGAAGTTGCGTATGACTATCTTGTCGTAGCGACTGGGGTTCAGTATCACTATGAACAAATCGAAGGATTAAATGTTGATATGCTCGGCAAAAACGGTATTGCCAGCGTCTATCAGAGCGATCTTGCCGCCGGTACGGCGGAGGGGGCAACCATTACCCGAGACTGGTTCAATGCCCTAAAAGAGGCGGCGAAAACGTCTAAACCTCGTGTTATCTGTACGCAACCTTCTACTCCGCTCAAATGCGGCGGTGCTCCGCAAAAAATTCTCTATCTGAGCGATGATTTCCTCAGACGCGATAAGCTAACCGCCGAATTTACTTTTGCGACAGCAGGCGAAAAACTGTTCAGCCTCCCTGAGATCGAAGCGGCTTTGGATAAAGTTCAAAAAGGGTACGGAAATATCACCAACAAATTCGGACATGAGTTGATCCGCATCGATGCCGAGAAAAAAATCGCCACCTTCCATCATAAATATCAAGTGCAAGGGGAGTTCGATAAAGATCTTAACGAATACGATATGATCGATAAAGAAGAAGAGGTAGAGATGCCGTATGACTTTATCCATATCACTCCTCCGACTGCCGCGGTCGATGCCGTGGCCAACTCGCCGCTCGGATGGCAAAAAGGGAGCGCAAAAGGGTGGCTTGAGGTGGATCGTGAGACACTCCAACACCGCCGCTATAAAAATGTATTCGGCATCGGGGACGTGTGCGGTATTCCGATCGGAAAAACCGGAGGAAGTGCACGCCATCAAGGACCTATTGTGGTCGGAAATCTCATTTCAGTCATGGAGAAAAAAGAGCCTTCTCTCAAATTTGACGGATACACTGTATGCCCGCTCAAAGTTTCGTACGGCAAAATCATCATGGCAGAATTCAATTACGACGGTTTGGCTCCGTCATTTCCTCTCGATCCGGCACAGCCGCGATGGGTATGGTGGGCATTCGATCTTTATATGCTCCAACCGATGTACCGTTATCTGATGCTAAACGGACTGATGTAATTGTTCGAGAGTGATCCCGTACGAGCGCAGTAATATAAATGCTCCATTAAAATCGCCGCTTTCGAGTTTCAAAGTGGCGGCATAAATACGCCCCAATACTCCGGTATGGGATAAAAGAGCATCCTCTATTTCTTGTTTTGGATGGATGATTTGAAAGAGTGCATCCATCGGAATATTCATCAGCCCTTCCAACAATGAGAGCATCGCGATCAAATGAATATCATCGGATTGTTTTTCCGTAGGGTGCTGAAGTATTTTTCCAAGCAAGGATAACATCGTATTGATTCGGCTGGTTGCGAAAACGGCATGGGTATTTTTTTCATCGATCGCTTTGGTTCCCGATTTTGAATAAACAAGCAAAAGGAGCCATTGCATGAGGGTATTTTTGCCGACGCGCTCGATCATTTCTCTCAGAGAATTTATCCCCTCTATGTATTCGGGATGGACAGAGCGGAGAAATTGAAACAGTTGTAAAGAGAGGATGTTTTGTTGCTTGAATTCTTCGCAAATGACGTCGATGGAGGCATTGTTTTGCAAAAGGGTAAAGAGATTCATGACATCGAGGTACTGCGGATCGATTCGCCGATGGGTGATGAGATGGGTATGGGCAAAATAAAAACCTTGAAAATACTCAAAACCTACCTCTTCACAGGCCTCTTTCATCTCAAAAAATTCCACTTTTTGTGCGATCATTTTCATTTGACCGTAAGGGTTCGGGAAAAGATGAAATTGTTCAATATCGGTTTGGTTGACGTCGAATTTAGCAAATTCGATAAATGGAAAGAGGGGACCGAAGGTTTCAAAATAATCGGGATGAAACGATGCGTTATCGAGTGCAAAACGGTATCCTAAAGCATGATAATAGGCGATGGCATCATAAATTCGCGGATTCGGTTTCATCGATGCCGAAAGCTCGAAAACAAATTTTTCTTTGGGAAGGGTACGGAGAATATCGGTCAATAATAACGGACCGTCAGTGTTTATAAACGCGAGAGAATCGCCGAAAGAGGCATAAGAGCCTAACTGATTGAGCAGATTCACCAAGACCGATGCGGTCGCATGTCTGGGATCATCGATGACACATTCGCCATACATATTTCGGTAAAAAAATTCGTATCCGATGATGTTTTCATCACCGTCTAAAATTGGTTGCCGCGCAAGATGTAATTCGTTGTGCATCTATGTTACTTTATATTTTAATAACTTAGTGTAGCGTATTTTGAGTATTATTTCAAAAACAATGCAATACGGATGAACCATGCAAGAACACAAAGTACATTATTTTAACGAGTATACCCCAAGCGATTACACCGTTGTGAACTGTTCACTTGAATTTATCATTGAAGAGTCTTCGACACGGGTTGAAAACATTATGGAAATCCGTCGTCAGAACCCGCATGCAAAAGAGTTGCGCCTCGATGGTGAAAAACTGGATCTGGAGCTCATTTGGTTGGATGATCTGTTGCTCGATAACTCACAATTTACCCAAACCGATACCTCATTGACCGTTGCTTTGGATGCCGATACGGCACGTATCCGAATTATCAACCGTATCTATCCGGATGAGAATACCGAATTGGAGGGGCTGTATCGCTCCGGCGGTATCTGGTGTACCCAAAACGAACCCGAAGGATTTCGCCGTATCACCTATTTTATCGACCGTCCTGATGTGATGACCCGCTTTACGACCAAAATTATCGCTTCCAAAGAACGGTGTCCGGTTTTACTCAGCAACGGAAATCTGCGCGGAACGGCGACGCTGGATAACGGCAAACATCTCGTTCTTTGGGAAGACCCGATCCCAAAACCGTGTTATCTTTTTGCCCTCGTAGCGGGAGATTTGGGCTCAATTCACGATACCTATACCACTGTTAGCGGAAAAAATGTCGAGCTGGCGATTTATTGTGATAAAGGCAATGAGGATAAATGCCATCATGCGATGCGCTCACTCAAAAAATCGATGGAGTGGGACGAATACACCTACGGACGCGAATACGATCTGGAGGTTTACAACATCGTCGCGGTCGATAGTTTTAACATGGGGGCGATGGAAAATAAAGGGCTGAATATATTTAACTCCCACTATGTTCTAGCCGACGAAGACAGTGCGACCGATACCGATTTTATGGGAATTGAGAGTGTTATCGCCCATGAATATTTTCACAACTGGACAGGGAACCGCATTACATGCCGTAACTGGTTTGAACTGACCCTCAAAGAGGGGCTTACGGTGTTTCGGGATCAATGCTTCAGTGCCGATATGAACTCTCTTCTCACGCAGCGAATCGATGATGTTCGAGCATTGCGCGAGCGGCAATTTGTCGAGGATGCGGGCCCCACCGCTCATCCGATAAAACCAGCGCAGTATATGGAAATCAACAACTTCTATACCGCTACCGTGTATGAAAAAGGTGCCGAAGTGATTCGGATGATGCACACTTTGCTGGGAGCTGAGAGATTTCGAGCGGCGATGGATTATTATTTTGAGCACTTTGATGGTCAAGCGGTCGGAACCGAAGAGTTTTTAGAGTCGATGCAGTCTCAAAGTCCCATCGATTTGACCCAATTTAAACGATGGTATTCCCAAGAGCGGACGCCGATATTGCATGTTTCGAGCAGCTACAGTGAGGAGCGCTCGGAATTGGTGCTGAAAATTGTCCAAAAAATCCCAAAAAATACGAAAAACCAAGAACAGCTTCCTTACGCCTTGCCACTCTCTATCGCTCTTTTGGATGAAAACGGGGCTGCGTTTCCTTTGTGTAGTTCGGATGTCACTATGTTCCACGGTACGACCCTCTGGATCGAAGATGCGGTACATGAGATCACGTTTGCGGGGATTACTTCAAAACCTCGACTTTCTTTAAATCGCCATTTCAGTGCGCCGGTGATCATCGAATGCGATGAACTCGATTTTCCGTTTTTGATGGCACACGATAGTGACGGATTTGTTCGCTATGAAGCGGCACAGCAGTTCGGTATCCAAACCTTAGAGACGATGATGGAAGGGGGAGGGATTGATGAATCGTATATTGGCAGCTACGGCACCGCATTAACAGATACATCGATTGACCCGATGTACAAAGCGCAGTTGTTGGAACTTCCTACTGTGAGCGCACTTATGCAGCGTCAAAAAACGATTGATATTACGTCCATTGTAACCGCTCAAGAGAGTCTTAAACGTACTTTGGCAAAGCGTTACGGCAAGGAGATGCACGATCTTATCGAATCATTGTTCGACCCTTCCAATACGAAAATCGACGGTATAAGCATGGGCAAGCGGGCACTGAAAAATCAACTCCTCGCTATGTTGATGAGCTTGCAAGATGAAACAATTAGCCGGCTGTGTTATGAACATTACTGCCAAGCGCTTTCGATGAGCGAGCGCTTGGCGGCCCTTGATCTATTGGAGAACTATGCACCTGATTTAGCGGTGGATGCATTGGATGATTTTTACAACCGATATCGTGATCAAACGCTGGTGATGAACAAATACTTTAGCGTTCGCGCCTCTTCTCGCCGTGAGGGGACATTGGAGCGGGTTAAAGCACTTCAAAACGACAGCGCGTATGATCACAAAGTTCCCAATCTCGTCCGTTCCTTGATCGGAAGTTTTGCCCGCAATCCGGTCGCTTTTTATGATGTCAGCGGTGAGGGATTTGCTTTTGTCGCCGATAAAGTGATCGAGATCGATGCCATCAATCCGCAAATCGCATCCGGACTGGCAGGGGCATTCAAAAACTACGGACGGTTAAGTATTGAGCAAAAAATGCAGATGGGATCAGAGCTGGAGCGGATCAAAAATCATCCAACCCTCTCCAATAATGTCTATGAGATTGTGAGTAAAATTTTGGAAGCGTCTTAATTATATTGTGTAATTATAAATATGATTTTATAACGGCTGGATCCCTAAAACGTGTATTTTGAAATAACAACTTTCTCTTTGAATCATAGTGATGCAGGAGAAAATTATTTCTCCTGTTGCGCTAAACGCTCTTCCAGCTCCTCAAGCCGTTCCATTTTCTGATAATGACGAAGATTCAATGCTGAAAATTTGTACCCTAAAAAGATAATAATTGGCCAAAGACTTAGCCATAAGAGTGATCCAATGTATTCCATAATAGTCTCCTAATAACTAAAAGGGTCTTGTTTGATTTCGTCGTGAGTCAGCGGTTTGGACATGGCACGCCAAACAACGGCGATGTATCCTAAAACGACCGGAACGAAGAGAGAAACATAGCTCATCACTACAAGGGTATTACGGCTCCCTGAGCTGTTGGTGATTGTCAGAGAACTCTGCAAATCAGCATACGAGGGGTAAAACGGAGCTCCGTCGATCCCGCTGCTCATCAGCAGGGCGAAAACCATGAGCACCGTCCCCGCAACGCCACACCAAAATGACGATTTCCCCCCTTTAAATCCACCGAGGATAAAAAGCCCAAGCCCGATCACAAACGGCATGAGAAGAACGATCGGGTAGAAGGTAAAGGTGTGCCAATAGCGGCTGGCTTCGATTGTGATTGTTTCACTGTGAGCCGCCGCACCCGGCAAGACGAAAAGCCACAGGGCAAACGAGGCGAGAAATGCAATCGCCATGAGCAGCTCGATTCGGAGTTTTTTGCGTGTGAGTTCCAAAAGACTCTTTTCTTGGACACTATTAAGGATATAAAGCATCCCTAACACCCGCGAGACTAAGACGACACTGATTCCGCCCAATACGTTAAATGGCACGCTGAGCGCTTCCAGCCCGCGCATTGGATTCAGCCAATGCGAAAGGTTCGCGTCATCGACGATAAAAGCGCCTCCCGAGAAGAGGGTGGCAATGATCACCCCGATCAAAAACGGCGATAAAAATCCGTTGATGCTCAAAAAGAGCTCATACACGCGTGAGCCGTAGACGTTCCCCTTTTTAGTGCGGTATTCGTAGGAGACGGCTTGAATGATGTAAGCAAATAGCAATACCATCCACGCAAAGTACGCTCCGCCGAAACTCACCGCATAAAAGAGGGGGAATGCGGCAAAAACCGCTCCGCCAAACAGGACGAGAGTGGTGAAACCCAGTTCCCATTTGCGCCCGTATAGGTTGTACAAGAGGCTCTTGTCCGCCTCATTTTTCGCCAATGAGGGGATGAGTGCCTGCCCCCCCTGAACGAAGAGTATCATCGCCAAAAACCCGCCGAGCAATGAGACGATTCCCCACCAATAATTTTGAAGTGACAACAGTTCCCATGTTTCAAACATGATGGTCTCCTTTCTCTGCGATATGAGGTCCATTGGCAATCGCCGCCATCATGATTTTGATCTCGGCGATGAGCAATGCGGTGAACAAAACTGCAAATGCCCAAAACGTGATCTGTACGCTTTGGACGTTCAGTGCGCTGGAGCCTTTCATTGTCGGAAGCAAATCTTGGATAACCCACGGCTGACGCCCCACTTCGGCGACGATCCATCCCGCTTCGCATGCGACAAACCCCAAAGGGATCGACATAAATGTGATCCAAAGTGCCCAGCGGGTAGTGAGAAGTTCATTGGTCATCCCCAAATAGAGCAATGCGATGAATAAAACGATGAAAAACGATCCCAGTCCTACCATCACGTGGAAACTGTAAAAGGTCAATGCGATCGGAGGGACGGTTTGAAGGGGATCGGTAAAATGGCCGTATCCCATGTAGGACTGATTGGCGTCGAATGCTTGGAGTGCTGTTTCGGCACCAGAGGTGTCTCCTGCTTTTTTTGCCTCATGATACGCGTTTAGATGCTGTAATGCCACTTTTCCGCGCTCGATCTTCTCTCCAGCACTCATGATGTTGAATTTTTCATTTCCGTTAATGAGATCATTGATTCCCGGAACAAATGCGTTGATGTCGTGGTAGCCCAAAATAGAGAGGGCATAGGGGAGCTGAATATCTCCGTAAAATTCAGGCAAATCGTCTCCCACTTTTTTATCGGGGTTGAGGATTCCGAATGCTATGATCCCCGCACGTCCTTCACCCTTATACAGCCCTTCCATCGCGGCAAGTTTCATCGGCTGTTTTTGGGCTACCTGATGGGCCGATTCATCTCCGCTGAGGAGCAAAAAGAAGGATGCAAAAAGACCGAATGACGATGCGACGATAATACTGCGGCGGGCAAACTGGGTTTCGCGCCCACGGAGGAGAAACCATGCCGAGACACCGACGACGAAAATTGCGGCCGTAACGTACCCCCCGCCGATGGTGTGGAGGAATTTGGCTACGGCGACGGGAGAGAAAATCACCTCCCAAAAATTCGCCATCTCATAGCGCATTGTGTCGGGGTTGAACTCCATGCCCACCGGAAACTGCATCCAGCCGTTCGCAACGAGAATCCAAAGCGCCGAGAGGTTGGTTCCGATAGCAACCAGCCATGCTGAAAGGAGATGAAACCCTTTGCTTACGCGCCTCCATCCAAAAAAGAGGACGACAAAAAAAGTCGATTCGAGGAAAAAGGCAAATATCCCCTCGATCGCCAAAGGTGCGCCGAAGATATCCCCGACGATCCACGAATAGGCCGCCCAGTTGGTTCCGAATTCAAATTCCATGATAAGGCCGGTAGCCACTCCGATAACAAAGTTGATGCCGAAGAGTTTGACCCAGAATTTGGTGGTTTTGAGCCATTTTTCATCGCCGGTTTTGACGTAGATTGTCTCCATGATGGCGACAAGAAACGAGAGTCCCAGTGTGAGCGGGACAAATAAAAAATGGTAAATCGCGGTGAGTGCAAACTGTGCGCGCGACCAGTCTATGAGATCCATGATAATCCTTTGAGAGTGTTAGGGCTTGAGAGTTTCGGCTATTGCCGAAGGGACATGGGCGGGTGAATTTTTATATGGATTGCTGTAAAGATAGTGAAACAGTGCCCAAATGAGCAACAGTTTGATAATCAATACAGTAAAAAGGGGCTTTTTAAGACTCAATGAGGCAAAAAAATCCCGATACATGGCGAGGTATTTCATCGATTAAATCCAAGGTATTTTTATCTAAAAAATTCATTGCGATTATAAGAAGATTAGATTAGACCAATCTGTTAACCTTCATTAATCATCTTTTCTAAGGCTCTATTTAAGAGCCTTCGTCTTCATCCGTATCATCGTGTGAGGTGCCATCGGAGTTGTGATCGCTTTTGGGTTTTAAAAATTCGTATACGATCATGCTCAATAGGAAAGTGACGGCTAAACTGAGTGATTCCATTGCAATTTCTCCATTAAATGAGTGTACACCTGCATCACCTCTTCGGGTGTTGCTTCCCCTTTGTAATCCATTTGGGCACGGGCGAGGGGACGGTTCCCCTTACTCACCGTGATACGGATATATCCATCGAAATCAGCTCCGAGTGATTTAGTTTGGGCGTTAGTGCACTTCGCGCAATGAACCATGAGGCTCATTGTCATGGGTGCATTGAGATCATGGCGAAAATCAGTTTTGAGCATCCCGCTGGGATCTTCGATATTCATTGCGATCGGCGGATGGGCAATGATCTGTTTCTCGGCAATCTCCGTATAAACCTCTCGCTCATGGCACCCGCTTAGGATGAATAGCACGAACAGCGAGAAAAGTGTTTTGATCATCATAACTTATGTGTGCGCGTGGTGTGAGCAGCAATTTCCATTGTGATGATGGCCGTGATGGTGATGATCACCGTGATGATCGTGATCGCCGAGAAGCGTTTCGAAATTCTCGGCACTCACTTCGACGAGCTGATTGGCATAAAACGCTTTGATCGCTTCATTGATCGTAATGCGTGTCTCTCCCGCAAAATAGACTTTAATGCCGTAACTTTTGAGTAAAACATAGGGGTTGAATCCCAGATGTGAGGTGATGAGAACATCGACATTGTTGGCAATGAGGGTGCGGGCGACATCCCGTCCTCCGTTTTGTTCCATTTTCACAACATCGACGTGTGAATCATCGGAAGCAAACGCAAAAAATTTGGCGTTCCCGAAAAGGGGAGCGAGGGCAGCATCGTGTGATGAGGTTTTTATCGGCATGGCAATAATCATAAACTATCCTTTAATGGTGTGTACAGCTCATATGCGGCTGCATGAGGGTGAGCTGATCGGCTAAAAAGGCTTCAAGCGATTGCGCTACATTCATCGAAACATTGTCGTAATAAACTGCAAGCCCTTTTTGAGCGAATCCTTGCAACGGTGAGCCGCCAATCC
This sequence comes from Sulfuricurvum sp., assembly GCF_022759005.1. GTDB lineage: Bacteria > Campylobacterota > Campylobacteria > Campylobacterales > Sulfurimonadaceae > Sulfuricurvum. Next base: position 14,089 of record NZ_JAEMQA010000079.1, read on the forward strand.
CTGATACGATCAGCGTATCGGCTCCTAAAACACAGATATTTTCCACTGCACCGCTGCATCCGCTGGCTTTGTGCCCTTCGTTTCTGACAACGAGTACATCTTCGATGTTTCCTTCACGGCTCACTTCAACAACCGTATAAAAGTTGGCTCTGCCGAAATGGGCATTTCGTTTTGAGAGTAGACCGAAATTTTCATTGGTAGGAAAAACTATTTTTTGATTCATAATCAATCTCCATCGTGTAAAATATCTGTTTAAATTTTACATATGTTAAATTAAACGACGATTAATATATTGATTTTATCTATTTTTTACGTCATTTTTCTGATAAATGGCTTCAGAAAGTAATCGGTAAAGATGATTTATAATTATCATATGTAAAAAATTAGGACAAGAAACGTGAAAAAACGCTCTATTACCTTTAAGCCCGCCTGTTTTTCATTCGGACCTTTGACCCAAATACCCAATGAGACTATCATGATGAGAGAAGATGAATTTGAAGCTCTTTATTTGGCTGATTTCAAAGCACTCTATCATGAGAATTGTGCGCAATCTATGGGTATTTCACGACCTACTTTCGCAAAGCTGATCAAGAGTGCGCGTAAAAAAATGGTGGAGATGGTGATGTTTGGCAAAGAGATAACATTGATGCGGGAATCTTTTAATTTTACGCTAGCATTTGCAACGGATGACCGTATTACTGTACACCCTGATTTTTTGGTTGCGAAATATTATGCTTTTGCCAAAGTCGAAGAGGGGTGTATCACGTCAATCACCTATAAAGAGAACCCGATTTACAAAGAGCTGCTGCGCTTGGATAGAGCAATCATCAATGATGACAGTGCTAAAGGGCTTGCTGCAGGGAGACTGATTCCCCCGTTGTTGGAAGAGGCGACCATCGTGGTTGCCCGTTCTTTAGGTGATGGGATACGACGCAATATCGAAGGGATGGGGATAAGTATCGAATTGTCTCAATCAGATAATATTGATGCGATTGTTGAGGAGTTGAACCGATGATACAGATAGAAATTTCAGGGATGTCTCCTTTGTGTATCGAACATGTGGTTCTCGATTATAACGGAACGATTGCCATCAACGGCGAATTGATCGAGGGGGTAGCGAAGCGGCTGGATGCGTTGAGCGCTTTGGTCGACCTGCATGTTTTGACGGCGGATACGTATGGATCGGTACATGAACAGTGTCGGGATTTGAATTTGAGTGTGGAGGTGATCGGCAAATATGCTCAAGATCGTGAAAAGCTCCGTTTTATCGAATCGCTTAAATCCGAGTATTGTGTGGCTATCGGAAACGGACGAAACGATGCGTTGATGATGGAGCACGCCGCATTGGGTCTCGCGGTAATCCAGGGCGAGGGGATCAGCACCAAAACTCTCATCGCAAGCGATGTTGTGTTTTCGTCGATCAATGATGCCCTTGAGGCACTTCTAAATCCTAATCGTCTGATAGCAACCCTTAGGAATTGATGGTTGCTTTAATCCATCCTTCGATGACTTTATTGATTGCTGGGATTGGTGCTTCCAAAAAAGTGATCACAAAGTGCCCTCCCATATCGCATACACCGATAGAACGTGGGCGTGCAGCCAACATTTCGGGTTTCGGCAATTTTTGACCGAAACAAAAGATCACCATTTTTGCCCCTTTGATCTCAGGGTTGATCTCCCCGTTGATCGATTCCGTATGGGCACAATGGTCAAACTCGCCGATTAAAGTAGCAACAGAGTCGGCGGCAATCTGCTCTTTGAGATAGGCGATGATTTCATCGATATTCGTGTATTTTGATTCCTCTTTTGGAATTTCGATGGTAAAGATAGGGTATTTTTCCATAAATACAGATTGTTTCATAGGTATCCTTGTGCTAATTTACATCCCCGGAATGCGGGGAATGTATCCCATTTTGGAGAGTTTATAGTACCACCCCCAGCCGATTTTCATCCAGTGCCCAACGATCGGCATCGGGATCAGTTTGGCTGTTTTGTCATCTCGGTAGACGAATCCGGCGCCGTTACCCATATCCATGACGCAGAGGATATTGAGGTGATCTTTGTATCCATTTTTCTTGCCGTCTTTACCCAAATAGGTGATTGCGCTGTTGTGTGCGGCGTTACGCGCCATCACTTCGGCAATGTGTCCTTGTTTGGCTTTCCAATCGGGCCCTTCCAACGCGGCCGCATCACCGATGGCGTACCATCCCTCTATCCCCTCTATCTCGCAGTAATCGTTGATGCGGATAAAGGCTGCCGGATTGAGGGGGAGGTCGGAGTTTTGGATGACATCCGAGCCGTTCCCCGCCGGAATAAACATCGTTAAATCGCTCTCTAAGATGCTGTCATCTTCAAAGACCACTTTGTCCTCATCGAAGCGTTTGATTTTTTTGCCGTAGTGAGCATGGAAACGGTTACGTTTGAACATCATCCCCATCAATTTAAGGGCTTTTGGACCCATCCGTGCCCCCGGTTCCGCCATCGGTGCGAAAAAGGTCATCTCGAAATTCTCACGTATTCCCAGTTTTTTGAGACGATGATGAACATTAAAAAAGAGCTCGAACCCCGGACCCCCGCGCACGGCGCTCGGATCGTTCGGATTACCGCCGAAACCGAATGCTATTTTCCCCGATCCTTTTTTGATTAGTGTATCGATTTTATCGCGCAGTTGAATCGATTGTTCCGGTGCGCCGCAGATTGATAGGGTGTGTTCGATCCCCGGATGGGTAACTTTGGAAGCACCGATAGCGATGACGAGATGATCGCATTGTTTTTCGCCGCCGTTTTCGAGGGTGATGGTTTTGGTCGCAGAGGAGATTGCCATAACCCGATCCACACTCAATTTAAATCCATGGCGTGCCGCGATTTTATCGAGAGAATAGGTGACGTTATCGTATTCGATGGTTCTCACAGGAATCCAAATGGCGATCGGATAGATAAATACATCGCTTCGCTCGCTGATAAGTTCAACCTCAAATCCCTCCTTACGATAATAAATTGCCGCTTCGACTCCAGCAATCCCTCCTCCAATGATGGTAACATTTTTCATTATCTAACCTTCTAATGATTATCTGTCAGAATTATAGTTTAAATGACGAATAAAGTCAATAGTATACTTTAATTATATCGTCAGATTTGTTTTTTAGAGAGGATGAATATGTTTGGATGAGAAAAGTCTTTTGATAAGCAGAACTAGAGCTCGAAGCGTTAAAATGAGGATATATACAATGGATGAATAGACGAGAGGGTGGAAAAAATTCCTCCTCTCGTTCATATGGATAAATCGAGGATATGGGTTGCTTAGGATATCAGGATGTACAGCAAACGTGAGGAACAGCACAATAGCACTGAAAATCAGTATCTCCTTGAACACCTTTTTTTTCATCCTTACATTAGACCTTTCATCATTAAATGCCAATACATCGGTTTGAGCATATAGAGGTCAAATGCCCACCAAATCCAACGCTCTTCACCGACTGCAAGAGGGAAGGAAGGTGCTGCCCCCAGATAATTAAACTCAGCAAGGATAATTTTACCATACTGTGTTTTGAGTGGACATACGGTGTAGCCATCGAACTTTTCGGTGAGGGCTTTTTTCTCCATTTGTGCGATGAGATTAGCTACCATGATCGGAGCGTGGTGGCGTGCGGTTCCGCCGGTTTTACCTAGTGGAGTTCCGCATACGTCTCCAATACCGAAAACATTGGGATAACGATTATGCTGAAGGGTTTCAGGATCGACTTCAAGCCACCCTTTTGCATTTCCCTGCTGCCATGCAAGCGGAGAGTTCATAACGGCGTCAGGTGCACTCATAGGAGGGACGATATGGATAAAGTCGTATTCCATCGGGACACGCTCTATTGTGGTGATAACTTCATACTCTTCCAAATCTTCATCATATGCCCCTTTGGTCTCGACTTTGGTTTCAAAGGTGGCGATTTTTTTCTCCGCATCGATTGCTACGAGATTGTGTTTGAATTTATTGGTAATATTGCCATAGCGCGGTTGAACCACTTTATTCAATGTTTCGTTGACCGCAGGTACGCCGAAAAGTTTGTCTCCGTTAAGGGCAAACGTAAAGTCGGCGGTAAGCCCCGCTTCTTTTAGATAATCATCACTAAGATAGAGAATCTTTTGTGGAGCACCGCCGCATTTGATCGGAGTTGCCGGTTGGGTGCAGATAACACGCGGTTTCCCTGTTTTAGCTGCTTCTTTGAGATCATTAAACCATTTCCATGTGATAGGGCCGCCATCCGCTGTCCCTTTTTCCGGATCATTGAGATAAACGCTGGAGATGCCGTTCTTTCCGATCATGTCAGCGGTGAGTCCTTCGATATGATCATAATGGTACGTTAGACCGGTTGCTACGACGAGATAATCGTAGGTCACTTTTTCACCTTTGCGGGTGATGAGCGTGTTATTGTCAGGATCAAACGTAGCAACTTCGTCTTTGATCCATTTGACATCATCGGGAATGAGATCAAGATTGCTTCCTATGATATCCTCAGGAGCGTATTCTCCAGCGGCGACAAACACTTGTCCCGGTTGATAAATATGGACTTCGTTAGGTGCGATAATGGTGATATCGGCATTGGAAAGGGCGCGACGCAAACGTGCCATAGCCATAATTCCTCCGGCACCGCCTCCGACGATAACGATTTTTCCTTTGGCATCGGATGCACTGGCACTTGTGGTTACTGCAGAAGAAGCAAGCACACTTGCAGCGATCGGAGAAAGCCCCATTAATCTCAACGCATCACGGCGTGTCATACCGTTTGATATCTTTTCAAGCGGATTAAGTTCAAGCTTAGACATGCATGTTCCTTAGTATTGGTAGCGCACAAATGCGCGAAGTTCTTGGGAATTGTCGAGATTTTTGAATGACGGATCATCCAAAAACGAGATGCTGGAGCGGTAGTGGTGATCGATATAGGTATATCGCAGTTGTGCGGTGAGGTTTTTGCCGACGATAGGGAGATTCCAGTACCCTTCATAGGCATTACCGCGTGTGGCGATTTTAGAACCGATGATAGAGTCTTCCGCCCATGTCATCGGTGTCCAATATTTAGAGCCGTAGTTATACTCCAGACCGAAACGTCCGCCATCACTGATCATATCTGGGAATAACATACCTGCCCAAAAGCTGTAGCCGGACTTATTCTCAGTCGAACCGAGCATTTGGTAACCGTTATTTGGATTGGTAGAGGTCATAGCAACACTTGCAAATACGGTTGAATTGTTGAGGAAATCGATATCTTCATTCAAGCCGTCAAGTTGATAAGAGAGGGCACCGAAATGGGCCGTTCCCGCTCCAATACCAGGAGCAGTACCGGTTAGATTATCCCCTTTTGCATTGATGATCATCGCATATTCAGCCATTAATTTACTGGCACCGTTATCATAAATAGACATTGGCAATACAAGGAAATCAACTTTTTTATCCCCTTGCGTATCGATACCGACATACGGAGTTTCACTTAGAGCATTTTGGTTGATTGAATCGTACGAGCGTCCGTAAACGACTTTGAGATACGATCCAGGTAAAAAGACTTTATCAAGATTGAACTGCACCATTGCCCCGTCAACTTCGACGTTGGTGATATGTGCCAAGGGTGAACCCGGTTTTACGGTGCCCTCACGATTGTTAGCCAAAAAACCGTCTTCTGCAGCGCGTCGGCCGGCACTGAATGTCATCGGGACATCCCATTCATTGCCGAATTTATAGACAAAATAGGCTTGACGCAAACGCAAATCAGCATCATGCGGAGCTGAGCTTGATTCCCATCCATAATCTTGTGACATATATGGATGTTTTACATTATCGGCTCCCCAATAATAATTCGCAGCGACTTGACCGTTGAAGAAGAGATTATCATTGACTTTGGAACCCATTCCTAGCCATAGACGATTGGTGAATAGGGAACTGTTGGAATATTTTTTCCCTGCATTTGCATCAGCGGCTCCACTGTGGGTTTTTGCATCAGCAGCGTATTTATAATCGATACTATGAAATGCTGAACGCAAATCAATATCCCACTTGATATTGTCATTGGCACTTTGAGCGTTGACTTTTGAGAGGAGATCGCTTTGCGAAGTTTGTTCTTCTTTGATCGCTGTCTGGCTCTCTTGAAGGGTGCTTTGTGTTTGCACAATCGTTCCTTGAGCCTTTTCTAGCTGTTCGATACGGTGCATCAATTTTTCAATTTGCGCTTGAAGAGCAGCTTCATCTGCCATCAGATTTCCGGCAACAACAGCTGCAGCGATAAGAGATAAGGTGATTTTTTTCATCTATCTTCCTTGAATTAAGTTTATAGCAATGAGAAGGTATGGGAGAGAATTTATGAAACCGCTAGGCTTCATAAATATTAGTTAACAAGAAGGGATATTTCCGCTGTCTTTTGCAAAATCATGAACGAAGTTATACATGTGTTCTTCAGTCTTTTTGAATTTGTCGCTTTCAAAATATTCTTTTCCGGCAGGACATGCTTCTTCCATTTTTTTGTTTAATGTGCCTGCTTTGTATGCTTTGTCCCAATCGGCTTGTTTAAATTTTGCCGCAAATACAGCACCGGTGAATCCGCACACTTCCTTGAGATTTTTTTGGTAAAGTTTTTTCCCTTTTTCCGCATCGGCAGAAGCAGAAATACTTAATACGCTCACTGAAAGGAGCGCAACTAGGGCAGTTTTAGCGAATGTTCTCATTATGGATCCTTTTTGATACTTTGAAAAATAATTTGACCATACTTATGGGTAACCCCAAACGGCCGATGCGGGTATAGTACCTTTTAAAATATAAAAATAATATA
>NZ_JAEMQA010000157.1 GCF_022759005.1 Sulfuricurvum sp.
CCTGCAACGAACAGAGGGTTTCGCTGAGTTCTCGTGGAAGCATCGGAATAGAACGGTGGGGGAGGTAGATCGAGAAACTGCGGTAAATCGCCTCGGCGTCAATCGCACCGAAAGGGTGGACGTATTCACTCACGTCGGCGATGGCGACGTAGAGGGTGGAGGTTTCGGGGATATAACAGATGGCGTCATCGTAGTCTTTTGCGGTGACGGGATCGATCGTACAAAACGGCAGATGACGCAAGTCACGGCGGTTGGGATAGAGGGACGCATCGACCTCTTTGGGAAATTCCCGTGCCATTGCCAGTACGTCATCTTCGAACGCGTCGTGTTTGTTGTAGAGGGCGAGGACGATTTTTTCATCGACTTTCGGATCACTGAGGTTTCCGAGGTATGCGGCAATGGTTCCGCTTTGGTTATTGATTTGATAGAGTGACCCTTTGGCATTCTTAGGAAGATCGCTCAGGGCAAAACCGGCGGGATGATCGGTGCGGATGTCGTAGAGTCCTAAATGTCCGTTTTTAGAAGATATAACCGCAACGCTAAATGTTTCGCTCCGTCCTACAACAACGACAACTTTTGCCTGAGGGCCGCCCCGTTTTCCCAATAGTCGTTGGGCAATGACCAAATCGCCGCTTTTGGCTCCCATGAGGTTGTTGGTTTCGATAAAGTGGTCTCGGATACTCTCCCCTAAAGTCTGAAGATAAGCACCGCTCTCGGAAGCCAATGAGACGATACCGGCGCGGTATTGGGAAGCAAACTGGTATTTCCCCCCCTCATGAGTGAGGAGTTTCATACCGAACCATTGCCGTATGTTTTCGCGTTCGGTTTCTGCAATATCTTGATCATATAGACCGTGGGTAAGACGAATTAGGAGTGATTTCATGCGGATATTATAGTCTATATAAACTTCTATGTTAGAATAACTCCTCTAATTTTACAAAGGAACCATAGATATGACCTACGAAGCGATTTTAAACCAACTCGGTTACACTCCGAATGAAGCCCTTGCCGATCAACTTTCACGGATCGAGAAAAATACCACTGGGTATGAAAAAATTATCAAACACATTTTGGATCTGCACGAAGCGTTGAAAACGGATGAATCGTATGTGGCGATGTCCAACGGTAATGACTATTTTAAAATCAAGATCGATGCGACGAGCGATATCAGCGCAAGCGACGCAATGGACAAAATCAACCATTTCGCCGATAAATTCAAAGTAAAACTCCAAAAAGTAGACGGCAAACCAACTTATTATATCCTCGGATTTGCGGCATAAATGAATAAAGAGCCGATGACCCCGCGAGGGTACGACGAACTTTTACGTGAGTTTAAATTCCTCAAAGATATTGAAAAACCCCGTGTCAATCAGGAAAAACAGCGGGCGGCCGAACTGGGGGATCGGAGCGAAAATGCCGAATACCATGCGGCAAAAGAGAAGCTTCGCCATATCGACAAACGACTGTTTTATCTCAATTCGATGATTGAGAAAGCTCAGATTATCGATCCCTCTTTGCTTGATCACTCCCGTGCCCATTTTGGTGCCACGATTACGATTATGGATGTCGAGAGCGAAGAAGAGTTTGCTTATACGATTTGCGGAACACTCGAGAGTGAACCGGAGAATGCATTGATCTCGGTTCACTCTCCATTGGCTCGGGCGATGTTGGGAAAAGAGCAAGGGGATGAATTCAGTGTTCATCTCCCCGCAGGGAAAAAGAGCTATGAAGTGATCGAAATCACCTATAAGGATATCTTTTCTCTTAAGAAAAATATCCGCACCGAAAAAGATTTCGGATTTCGTTGAGAGCTATTTGATCTCGATTTTTCTCGATACGGATTTGCCGGTTCTCGGGACGGTAATTTTCAGCACACCGTTGATCGATTGAGCCGTAATCGCTTCAAGATTGGCATCATCGGGGAGTGAAAAGCTCTGATTGAATTGGCGATACGATTTTTTCGACCCCTCTTTTCCCTCAGACTCCTCTTTGCGTTCTCCTGAAATCATTAAACGATTCCCTGAGGTTTGAATCGAAATATCTTTTTTGTCCATTCCGGGCAAATCGATGCTGATGAGGTAGGCTTTCTCACTCTCTTTGAGCGTCGAAGCGCTGTAAGTAGTGCTCATTTTGGGAAAAGGGCGGTTAAAAAAACTTTCCAACTCATCCATCGACCAAAAAGGGCAACCCTGTTCGCACGGTTTTTCTTCTTTTGGATGCGCCGAGGCTATCGCTCCGTACGCTAGTAGAGGAACCGTTCCCAATGTAATTAAAAGACGTTTTGACAATGTCATGTATAAACCTCCAATAATATATTGTAGAGTGTAAATGTAAGGCGATTTTGTAAATAGAGAGTAAATTAAGGGGGCACTTTTGAACCCTTTGGTATAATCGCACCAATTTTATTATATTACTCAAGGAAACTGCCGTGAGCACTCCCCTTCCAGACATCGAAAAAGTTCTAAAACAGCACAAATTGTCTATGGACGATTATGCGCATATCAAGAAAATCCTCGGACGTGAGCCGAACCTCGTTGAAATCGGGATTTTTTCAGCTATGTGGAGCGAACACTGCAGCTATAAATCGTCAAAAAAACATTTGAGCGGTTTTCCGACCAAAGCACCGTGGGTTATCCAAGGACCAGGTGAAAATGCAGGTGTTATCGATATCGGCGGCGGATATGCGGCGGTTTTTAAAATGGAGAGTCACAACCATCCGAGTTTTATCGAACCGTATCAAGGTGCAGCGACGGGTGTCGGCGGAATCATGCGTGACGTATTTACGATGGGTGCCCGCCCGATCGCGAATCTTAATGCGCTCCGTTTCGGTAATGTATTGAACCAAGATGACATCAGCGCTCATCAGCGTTATTTGGTGCGCGGTGTCGTATCGGGTATCGGCGGATACGGTAACTGTATGGGAGTTCCGACTATCGGCGGTGAGACGAGTTTCGATGAGTGCTACAACGGTAATATTCTCGTAAATGCGTTTACTCTCGGACTTGCCAAAAGCGATGAAATTTTCTACGGACGTGCCGAGGGGATCGGAAATCCGGTTATCTATGTCGGTTCTAAAACAGGGCGTGACGGTCTCGGTGGTGCAGTGATGAGTTCAGACAGCTTTACCGAAGCGTCTAAAGGGCTTCGTCCGACGGTACAAGTGGGCGATCCGTTTACCGAAAAATTGCTTCTTGAAGCGTGTTTGGAACTTTTCAAAACCGATTATGTTGTCGGGATTCAAGATATGGGTGCGGCTGGTCTGACGTCGAGCTCGTTTGAGATGGCGGGACGTGCCGGAAGCGGTATGATCATGCATTTAGATAAGGTTCCGGCTCGTGAAGAGGGGATGCTGCCATATGAATTTATGCTCTCTGAATCACAAGAGCGTATGCTTATCTGTGCGAAAAAAGGGACTGAACAAGCGATCATCGATATTTTCGAGAAATGGGATCTTGACTGTGCCGTAATCGGTGAAGTAACCGCTACAGGGAAAATGGAGTTGTTTTGGCATGGAGAAAAATGTGCAGAGGTACCGGTTGATCCTGTGAGTGAAGAGGCTCCGGTATTGGATCGCCCGATGAGCCGCCCGGCATATCTTGATGAAATTGCAGATGTCAAATTGAGCGATTTTGATGCGGTCGATAATCAAAAAGCGTTTGAGAAATTGATTGCGTCGATGGAAGTGGTCGATAAAGGGTGGATCTATCAGCAGTACGATTCGATGGTACAAACCAATACGATCAAAAAAGGGGGCGAGCTCGATGCTTCGGTAATCCGTGTCAAAGAAAACGGTGTCGCATTGGCGATGAGTGCGGATTGTAACGTTCGCTACTGTTTCATCGATCCGAAAGCGGGAGCGGCTGCCGCAGTTATCGAGAGCGGCCGTAACGTCGCGATGAGCGGTGCAACTCCTAAAGCGATTACCGATTGTCTCAATTATGGTAACCCGGAAAATCCTGAAGTCATGTGGCAGTTTGCACAAGGATGTTTAGGAATCAAAGAGGCGTGTGCTGAGCTTAATACTCCGGTTATCGGTGGAAATGTATCGCTGTACAATGAAACTAACGGCAAATCGGTATTCCCAACCCCATCTATCGCAATGGTAGGGGTGAACGAAGATCAAAACAACGTTTTGATGTCGACTTTCCAAAGCGAGGGGAATGTAGTCTACATCGTCGGTGAAAACCGCTCTGAATTCGGCGGATCTTTGTATATGAAAGAGCTCTATAACGTTGTTGCGGGAACCATCCCAACGATCGATTATGCAAAAGAACGAGCTCTATGGAATCTTGTCATCGATGCGAATAAAAAAGGGTTGCTCGAAGCGGCCAAAGACTGCAGTTCCGGTGGAGCGGCAATCGCGTTAGCGAAAATGGCATGTGTCAGCGGAAAAGGAATCAGTGCAACAATGAGTGTCAATGATCCACGCGATATTTTTGCCGAAAGCATGAGTCGCGCCATCATCGAAGTAGCTCCGGAAAACTGTGCAGCGTTCGAAGCAATGGTGGGTTCATTGGATTGCCAAAAAATCGGTACGGTCGGTGGAGATACGTTCACCCTCAACGACGTCACGATGAGACTCCCTGAGATGCAAAACATCTACTATAACACCTTCAAAAAAGTGATCGAAGGCGATCTGTAACCTTTCTCTCCTCCTCCTTTTTTGAGGAGGAATTTTCCCTCAAAACGATTATTTTGGAATACTTTTTGCATACAAAAGTGTATGAAAAAGTTACTCAAAAAATTATTTCGAATCCGTTCGAAAAACAAATGTGAATTTTATATTACCAATCTAAGCTATCGGTGTGGAGAATAGAAGATCCCCTCTCTAAGAAGGGGATAGTGGAGTGTTATTCTTTGAGGCGTTCGATTTTAGCACCCAAAGCGCATAGTTTTTGCTCTAAGTTTTCATATCCGCGATCGAGATGGTAGATACGATGAACGTTTGTCGTCCCTTCAGCCGCCATCGCCGCCAATACGAGTGCGCTTGATGCACGAAGGTCGGTTGCCATGACATCGGCTCCGAAGAGTTCACATGGCCCTACTACGGTAGCAACGTGGCCGCTGAGTTTAATATCAGCTCCTAAACGCTGCAATTCGCTGACATGCATAAAGCGGTTTTCAAATAATCGCTCATCGATGGTACTGGCTCCTTTGGCTAGTGTTGCAAGGGCCAAAAATTGTGCTTGCATATCGGTCGGGAATGCGGGATATTCCTGGGTGATAATATCGACGTGTTTGAGTTCAGCCGCAGGATAAACGGTCATGGTGCTTTCGGTAGACTCCACGCGGCATCCCATTTGTTCCAATTTTGCGGTAACGGCATCGAGGTGATCGGGACGTACACGCTCTAATGTAATGGTAGAGTTAGTGATCGCTCCCGCACACAGATAGGTTCCCGCTTCGATACGATCGGGGATCACTTCGAAATCGACCATATCAATCGTTTTGCCCCCTGTTCCGATGATAGTGAGCTCGGATGTACCGATACCGGTAATATCGATACCGCTGTCACGGAGGATTTCACACAGTTGAACCACTTCAGGCTCTTTGGCACAATTGACAAGAACCGATTTGCCGTGTGCTAATGCAGCTGCCATAACGACATTTGCCGTTCCGGTTACGGTGATTTTATCGAAAATGATATGCGCACCCTTGAGCCCCTCCGGTGCTACGGCGTGAACGTATCCCGCATGGATGGTGATCGTAGCCCCCATTGCTTCCATCGCTTTTAGGTGTAGATCGATCGGACGCTGTCCGATTGCACATCCGCCCGGCAAAGAGACTTCACAGTGACCGAATCGTGCAAGTAGCGGTCCGAGTACTAGGATCGACGCACGCATCGTTTTGACGATATCGTAGTTTGCCATTGTATGGTTGACCGTAGAGGTGTCGATGTTTAATACATGGTCTTGTAACGTACAGCTTGCACCAAGATTTTGGAGAAGCTTGAGAAGCGTTTTGATATCGGCCACTTCAGGCATATTGGTGATTTTGAGCGGATTGTGAGCTAAAAGAGCCAACGTAATGAGGGGTAATGCGGCATTTTTCGCGCCGGAAATAGTAACGGTTCCGCTAAGTTTAGTCGGCCCTTGAATTCGTAAATAGTCCATTAGATTCCCACAATGATAAAAAGTGTCGTATTATAAGTCAAGGTAGGTTAAAATTATCAAAACCATAGAGGTAAGAGAGGGAGAAAACGTGAGTTCAGCATTAGATCGTCTCAAAAACCTGACTGCACAGATCTCCAGTTACGAATTGGAACGCAAAAGCAATCTCAAAACTCTCGAAGAACTCTATCGAAAATTGGGGATTGATGCCAAAGTTGAACGCTTCGAGATGCTCTTTGGCTTTAAAGCCATCAATCTTTCAGGCTTATCGTTAGCTGATGAGGATTTGGGGGCGATCAAAGAGGGAAAATATGCCCAAATCATTGCGATAATCTACGATAAAGACGCAAAAGTCAAAAATAAAAATATCTCATTAGCCTATTACGGGCGTGCTGAAAAGTTGACTCCGGAACAAAAAAATGAGATTATCGCTTTTGTGTTGGGATGGCGTTTTGAGAAAAGTTTCCGTACTTTGGAACACTATCATAACCTCATGTCCTATTTGAAATCTCAATCAGGACACTAAATTATGGTGATATTTCTCGATACCGAAACAACCGGTGTGGATCCGAAAGACAGAATGTGTGCCTTGGGATTTATCGGTGAGGATACCTATCATTTTGAGCTGATCAATCCAGAAAAAAAAATCCCTCCCGCCGCTTCCGCTATCCACCATATAACCAACGAGATGGTGAGCGATGCTCCATCATTTTCCCAATCTATCAGTTCTGAAAAACTCAAAGAGCTCAATACGACCCAGAATATACTGGTATCGCATAATGCCCCGTTTGATTTGGCGATGTTGGAGAAAGAGGGATTGACGTGGCAGGGGAGGGTGATCGATACGCTCAAATGCTCCAAATCGCTGATGGATGATTTGGAGGGGTACGGTTTGCAGTTTTTGCGCTATGAGCTCCGATTGTATCGTGAAGAAAAAGCCGTTTTTGAAACGTATAATCTCCCTATCGTTCCACATCATGCACTCAGTGATGCGTTGCACACGAAAATGGTACTGGAATATCTCCTCGATTTAGCCGACATCGAAAGACTCATCGAAATATCCAAAAGCCATATTCTCCTGACCCGCTTGCCGTTTGGAAAATACGCCAAAAAACGGATCGAAGAGATTGTGCTCAAAGACCCCTCTTATCTCAAGTGGATGGTGGAGAGTTTAATGGATATGGATGAAGATTTGCGTTATAGTATCGATTATTATTTGAGAGGGAAGTGATTTGAAAGTAGCGATCCAGTGTGATTCCCCGTTGTTGCAGCGTTCATTGGAACTTTTTTTAGAGGGGAGTCTCACGTCGCTGCGCCAATGTGATATTCTCATTCGAGACAAGAGTATACACGATGATCAATATCCCACCTTTATAATCGGTTCGGACGAATCGGCCGATCTCATCAAACCGTTTTCAAAAGCACAGCTTCTTCACGCTTTGAATCAAAAATTTGAGTCGGGCAAGCATCCTGTATTGGAGACGTCCGATGAACCGATCGAGTCCAATAACGAAAAAGTCAGTTTCGAGATACTTGAACGTCATATCGATAAACTCACCCGTGAATACCAAGCTAATATTTTAAAAGCGATACGTGCATTTTATGAAAAATAATCCAACGATTACCAAAAAAATCATTGCCGGAAAATACAAAGGCAAAACCCTCAAACTTCCCTCCAAAGAGACTACCCGAAGCTCAAAAGCGATCGTTGTGGAATCGTTCTTCAATACTTTGCAATTTGATATCATCGATGCGGTTGTAGTAGAAGTATTCTCGGGGAGCGGCTCAATCGGGCTCGAAGCGTTGAGCCGAGGAGCGAAGAAAATCATTTTTATGGAAAGAGATCGTGACGCGATCCGTACACTTCGTGAAAATATCGCGCAAACCGATCCCTCGGCCTGTGAAGTTGTCGAAGGGGACAGTTTTACCAATATCGTTCATGTCAAAAAGCGTCTTGCAACGTTAGGCGAAAGTGCTTTTATCTACGTCGATCCACCGTTTGCCTACCGTGAAGGGATGGAAGAGATATATGACAAAATGATTGATATGATTGCCTCTTTTCCTCTCGAAATGGCGACATTAATCATTATCGAACATATGAGCACTCTTGAACTTCCTGATTCTATTGGCCATTTTAACCGCATCAAATCCAAACGTTTTGGAAAAACGTCACTTACCTACTACGCGTAACGCATTTTTGGAATAGCCTTTGCTTAATCCTTGTATCACAAAGGATTGGCATGAGAATTTTTATTTTACTTTTTTGCTTACTCACCATTGCTCAAGCAACACGTATCAGTGAAGTCGCTAATATCGTCGGTGTACGGGATAACCAAATTATCGGATACTCTTTGGTGGTGGGTTTGAAAAAAACAGGGGATGGAACAACCTCTAAATTTACTCTTCAATCTATCGCAAACATGCTCAAAGCGATGAATATCGATATGAATCCCGTGGACATTAAATCGAAAAACGTCGCCGCAGTTGTGGTAACCGCTAAATTTGCTCCGTTCGCTCGACAGGGGGATGCATTTGACGTTACCGTCTCCTCTATCGGAGATGCAAAATCGCTTGAGGGGGGAACGCTACTGATGACCCCGCTCAAAGGGGTGGATGGCAAAATATATGCGTTAGCGCAAGGGCCTATCAGCATCGGCGGTAAAAATGACAAAGGTGCGGGGGTAGAATCACATCCAACGGTGGGGATGGTATACGGGGGCGGTTTGGTTGAGCGTGAAATCGCACAGGACCTTTATCATCAAAACAGTGCGACCCTTTCGCTAAAAGAGTCCAATTTCGCCAATGCGGTTGCAATTCAAAACGCGATCAACACTAAATATCGTTCACATGCCGCTACCGCGATTGATCCTCGAACGATTCAATTGCAACTCCCTGCGAATAAATCGATGGTTGAATTTTTGGCAGAGGTTCAAAGTCTTAATATTGATTATACGCAAGATCAAAAAATCATTATTAATGAACGTACGGGAACCATTGTTGCCGGTGTTGATGTTGAGGTAAAACCCGTTGTGGTCACACAAGGGAGCTTGACGGTAAAAATCCTCTCACAAAATGAGGTTTCTAAGCCTGCCGGAAGCGTTGCAATGGATAAAAGTTTGGTTATCGGCCTGAATGAAAATGAAATTTTTACCGAAAAAGGGACGACAACGGTCGCCAACATCGCACGATCACTCCAAAAAATGGGGGCAACACCAAAAGAGATGATCTCTATTTTTCAAGCGATGAAAAGTGCGGGTGCCATCTCGGTTGATTTGGAGGTTATCTAATGGAGATTGCAAACGTAGGATATCAAAAAGTGCTTCCGACAATCGGCACAAAAGAGGGTGATAAAGCTCTCCGTGAAAAAACCGATCAGTTTGAAGCGATTATCGTCAAAATGATGCTGGACGAAGCGATGAAAGATGACAAAAACATTTTTTCAAGTGCAAATGATCCAGGAGATAAAATTTATAAATCAATGTACCGTGAAGAATTATCCAACGCGAGTGCGGGTGGATTCGGTTTTTCACAGATGCTTTTCGACAACCTCAGCCAAAAGGGTGTAAAAAAAGATAAATAGACTAAATTTTTATAGTTTTTTGCCGATATGGTGATACACATCATAAACGCAAAACAAGGATTCAACATGATATCAAGTGTAAACGGGTCGCTACTCAAGGCGACGTATCAGGAATCAACCGTAAAAACAAAAGAACAGGAAAAACCTGCTCAATCTATTACAAAACAAGGTGACACGAGCCGAATCGAAGAGTTGAAATCTTCCATTGAAAAAGGTGAATATCGTGTCGACATTGAAGCGTTAGCTAAACGCATCGCACAAGAGCTTACTTAAAAATACAGGAGTTTATGATGTTGTCTTATCAGTTGCAGAGTGCTATCAAAGATCTTGAAACTCTCATCACTTTGTCTCAGGAGGATATCACCGATATCAAAGAGGCGAACCATAATCCTCAATTTGATCGACTTGCTATCAAAGAGGAAAAAATAAAAAGTTTTGAACAAAAAAAAGCGATGATAGACCGTGAGATTTCAAAACTGATGACTCAACACCCTGCAATGCCTCTTTCTGAACTTTTAGATAATGAACAACATCAACAACTCGATTCACTCAAAGAACATCTCTCTACATTACGCGAAGTGAATCAACAATACGCCAAAATGGTTCTTAGTGTCGGCTCCTTTTATAATGCTCTGTTGGAACGATTGGTTCCGACACAAATGCAGGGCTATCAAAAAGTAGCGCGTTTGGAAGCATCATTTTTGGAAGTGCGAGTATAAAATGGCATCTATTTTCAATGCATTAAATATCGGATACAGCGGTTTAAACGCGGCACAAATCGGTATTGATACGACCGGGCATAATATCTCAAATGCAGAGACTGAGGGGTATTCTCGCCAGCGTGTCGTCACAGCGGCAGCAACTCCGCTGTATGTCCAACCCGGAGCGGTAGGAAACGGTACTCAAATTACGGAAATTGCCCGCGTATTTGATAGTTTTGTGTTTACCCGATATTCGAATGCTGCGCAGAATAAAGAAAACTCGGATACATTGAAGAAGAATTTGGAAGAGCTCTCTTCGTATTTTCCTGAAATCGACAAAATCGGTATTAAAAACGATTTGCAAAATTATTTCAATGCATGGCAGTCTCTTTCAGTCAATCCGGACAATACCTCTTTAAAAGAGTCGTTAGCGCAACAAACGCAAACACTTGCTCAACACATTCAAGAAACGCGATCGAAAATAAAAGATTTGCAAAGCTCTCTCGATAGTCAGGTGAAAGTGAATATTGATGAGGTCAATCGCATCTCTGAACAGATTGCTAAGATCAATATCGAAATTAACAAGGCAGAGGCTGGCGGCATCAATAACGCGAATGATCTAAGAGATCAAAGAAGCCAGCTAGAATTAACTTTGAACAAACTTGTCGGGGCAAAGGTTATCGTAGGACAGATCGAATCGAACAATGTAATCGACAGTAATATTGCGATTAAAAACGGGAGCTATACCATCCAAGTAGGTGGATTTAATATTGTCGACGGAGGAGGTTTTCATCCGATTAGTATGGACCATAAAAACAATCCGAACGGCTATAATGACCTCTATTACGAACGCCAAGACGGAGTTCGTGTCCCGTATGCTGAGCATATTACCGGAGGGAAAATCGGAGCGTTGTTAGAGCTTCGCGGATCACAAATCGGATCAAACGGCGAGTTCGAAGACGGATTTTTGCAAGAGACGATGAACAATATGGACAACTTTGCAAAAGGGCTGATCGAAGCGACCAATAATATTTACGCACAAACAGCTACGACTTCGATGCAGTCGAATCCATTGAGTTTCACGAATAGTCTTTCATTGCTCAGTACGGATGAAAATTTCAATGCCGGAACATTTGAACTCATTGTTTACGATGTTGACGGTAACGAAGTAGGGCGACGTTCTATTACGATTGATCAAGGCACATTGATAGACAATTCGCCTCTCTCTACGAACAGCATCGTCAACCAAATTAACAGTGCAAACGATGACAACAAAGACGGTAATGCGCTTAATGACATCAATAGCATGCTAACAGCGTCATTTAACAGCACGCAAAAAATCTTTTCGATTAACATGCAAGGTGGATACGCTGAACAAGGGTATACGTTCGCTATTAAAGATAATGGAACCAATTTCGCCGGTGTGACAGGGCTTAATCGCTTTTTTGATGGTTCAAACGGAAAAAATATTGCTCTAACCGATGCATTAAAAAATGATACCAGTGCAATCAAAGGGTTCGCATCACCTGCAAGAGGTGATGGCCAAACGGCACTTGATATGGTTCAGCTGCAATTTTCATCAGTGACATTCGGAAGCGGATTAAATAAAACAACCGATACAATCTATGGGAATTTCGACAATATGGTGACAAAAGTCGGGACGAAAACCAATGCCGTTATCGCTACGAACGATGCCCTCACCGCACAATACAATGCAATTAAACAAGAGCAAGATTCGATCAGTAAAGTGAGTATTGATGAAGAGATGGCCAATCTTATCCGTTACCAAACCTCGTACGGAGCTGCCTCAAAAGTTATTACCACTGTTGATCAGATGATGACAACACTTTTGGGCATCAAAAACTAATGCCGCTACTTAGTATTGCCGCTCTTGCAGCGGTGATCGTGTTTTCATTTATCGCTCCTCTTTTTTATACGCTCGACCCCCTTTTTTTAGATTCCCACGCTATATTGCTTCCCCCCTCTATGGCTCATTGGTTCGGTACCGACCGATTGGGACGTGATCTTTTGGCCCGTTTGATGGAGGGGGGGCAAATATCGCTTGTTATCGGATTTGGCAGCGCCCTTGTTTCAACGCTCATTGGACTCATCTATGGAGTGAGTGCCGCTCTGATGCGCGGGGGATTCGATAAACTTTTTATCATCGTAGTGGATCTATTTCTGACATTTCCGACTCTCTTTTTGCTGTTAACTCTGGTGAGTTACGTCAATGCATCGGTTTGGATATTGATTGTAATTATTTCAATTACCGGATGGATGGGGACGGCACGCTTGATCCGTTCTGAGAGCTTTGCCATCGCTTCAAAACCGTTTATTCGGATTCTTCGCATCGGCAACGTTCATCCGATCAAAATTATTTTCAAATATTATGCCCCTTTGCTCGCGCCGGTGGTCTTGGTCAATTTCACGTTTGGGGTAGGGGGCGCTATTTTGGCGGAATCGGGATTGTCGTTCTTGGGATTAGGTATTGTGGCACCGCAAATGAGCTGGGGGAGTATCCTCAGTGGAGGAAAAGAGGTGATTGATATCGCGTGGTGGGTAAGCTTCTTTCCGGGATTATTGATTTTTATCGTAACATTTTCGTTGATGAACATCTCCAATGCGCTGCAAGCGCATTGGAACCAAAAAGAGATTCGTTAGTTATCGAAGAACATGCCCCACAAATTTTGACATATTCCCCAAAATTTTCCCGCCTCTTCGGAATCCTAAACCGCACGCTTCATAGGCAAAAAAGACACCGGCTTGATAGCTGTTTCCGGCACTGTCTTTTGGAAATTCAACGTACTCTTGATAGATCGGTTTGAAGTTACCGTACGGTCCGTCGTTGGACTCAAGTGTAGTACCTGTAGCGTCAACAATACGTACATTTGCTCCCTCTCGTCCAAACATCCGTTTTTCGACGTAAGAAGTCCCTTTTAGCGGTTCAAAAGAGGTCTTAAGCAGATACGGTGAATCGGGAAATAAGTCACACAGGATTTTCATCATCCCTTTGGATTGAAAGAGAAGGGTATAGGCAGGATTGAGGATAATAGCTTTCTGATTGTTCATGATTGAAGTGAGCAGAGTGGCAAGTTCTGGTTCTTCGATAGCAATCTCTTCCCACGGAAAGAGTTTAAACCAATACTCATACGCGTTCTCTTCGCTGTCATAAATTCCCTCTTCATCGAATTTGACTCCGCCAAGCGGCTCAAATCCGCTCTCAAAGCCAGCATCGATTGCCATTTGCTGTAACAGACGAACCGTTTGTTCTTCTTCTATGTTTCCGCTGATGGAACTAAAGAGAATTTTCCATCCCTCATAGAGCGAATCAAATTTTTCGGTATCGTCAAACAGAGTAATCAGACGGCGAAAATTCTCACTAATCGCTTCATAAACCGAGTTAAACTGACGCTCTTCATCCATATCGTTGTATTTGAGCAGTGCCCATTGCAAAATAGCGGTTTCGAAGAGTGCGGTTGGGGTATCGGCATTGAATTCGATCAGTTTAATCGGTTTTCCATCAACCCCTCCTGCAAGATCAAAACGGCCGTAGAGGTGCCAGTGAACATCGTTTTCCCAGCTTTTTTTAATCGCCTCGATCAGATTAAACGGGATCCCGAGATCAAAAAAGAGATTATTGTCGATAACGTGTTGCGCCGCAGTGGCGTACATATCGTAAAGTTCATTGACCGCTTCGTAATAGGCTTCGGCTTCCGCATCGGTGATTACAACCAATTCATCCGCAATGTATTTGCTTTGGTCTGAATCGGTATGCCAGCCAAACCCCATTTGCTCTAAAGCGGTATCGTTGATCGGGTTTATTTTTTGTAATGCAATCATATTAGCCTCCGAAACTGCTGCTGCTTGAGGTGCTTTTTGAGGCCGAGTTTCCGAAGAAGCTCTTTTTCTGATTTGAAGAGGAAGCCGGAGTGTTCATACCGCTTGATGAACGATGGTATTCGGAGCGGTTGGACATCTCTTGATGTTTGCGCACATTGGCATTGTTCATCAGAGCATTTCCGATCATATTTCCTAGCAGTGCCCCTCCGGCTGCGGCGAGGATCGTTCCTGCTAATCCCATCCCTTCACTGTGCGGTTCGGCATTGAGCTCCGATTGCCCCGATTCCATTTTTTTGTACTCTTGGTTGGCAAGCTCTTTCATTTCGCTTTCGGTTAAGACTCGTTCATGCACTGTTCCGTTCTCATCCTTGGATCGGATAATCGCATGGCTTGGTCCCTCCGTCGGAACCTCTTCGACAATGACGTACTTACCGTTGCTGAGTTGCTCGACAACGAGAAATTTGTTTTTCGGTTCTGCCTGCTCTTGGGAAGCACTTTGACATCCGCTAAGTGCACTGAGGACGACCAGCCCCATTGTTCCTACCATAATCTGATTCGCCGATATACAGTGTTTCATTCTTGACTCTTATCGTAATTGTTTTAGACGTGAGGTATTGAGTTTAAAAATTGTTGAGGCGCTTTGCTCCGTTAATCCGCGAAAATCTTCAATAATAATATCGGAAACTTGTAAACAAAAATCCCGATCAAACCTTTCTCCGCTTTTGTTCGCTGACGTAGAAAAAAGCCATCCGAAGGGGTGGATCAGATTTGCATGCTCAGGATCGCTCACGAACCGGAAAGCTTGATTTTTGAGGACAAACGTCGTCTTCTTGCTATGGCGTACGCGATGTTTATGTAGATCAGGAATCCGTATATCTTGCCTTAGCTGCTTTAATTTGGCATAAACTTTTAAAAACGGTTTATTTTCGGGGCGCATTTTGACGGCTTCGAGACGAGATCCGTTTTGAGAGAGGAAACCGACGGTGGTGTCGGTTTGGGTGAGGATGATTTTATCCATTGCTTAGGAAATGAGGTAATCTTGCAGTGCCTGAGGCTCCATCCAGCTATTGTCTTGCATATGCCCCATTGCTTCGATTGCGGCGCGAGCGGCACTGAGGGTCGTGAAATACGGAATACCCATGCGCAATACGATTTGACGGATTTGTTCCGCATCTTTTTTCGATGTGTTGTTGTCTGATGTATTGATAGCAAGAGAAATATTACCGTTTTTCATCATATCTTCGATATTTGGACGTCCCTCGGAAATTTTGAGCACTTCGACACACGGAATCCCTGCGGCTTCGATCACTTTTTGTGTACCGCGGGTTGCGACGAGGTTGAATCCTTGATTATGGAGTCCCCGTGCAATTTCTGGTGCATGTACTTTGTCCATGTCGATGAATGAGAGGAAACACGTTCCCGATGTCGGAATTTTGTTTCCTGCGGCAAGCTGGCTTTTCGCGAAACTGACGCCGAAGTTTTGACTGACCCCCATAACTTCTCCGGTCGATTTCATCTCAGGAGAGAGGACTAAATCGGCTCCGTAGAGTTTGTTGAAAGGAAATACCGCTTCTTTGATCGCAACATGCCCTTTGAGACGTGGTTTAAGCAACCCGTCTGCTTCCATCACGATATTGTAGTTATCGTAGTAGTTCAATGCGTTGCGTAAAGTATCTCCGAGCATAACACGGGTAGCAACTTTTGCGAGCGGCATACCGGTTGCTTTTGAAACAAACGGTACGGTGCGGGATGCGCGCGGATTAACCTCGATCAAATAGACTTCATTTTGGTAAATGGCGTATTGGATATTGAGCAAACCGATAACACCGAGCCCCAATGCGATTTTTTTCGTTTGTTGTTCCACCTGTGCTTGAAGCTCACGGCTAAGGCTAACCGGTGGGAGTGAACACGCGCTGTCTCCCGAGTGGATTCCCGCCTCTTCGATATGCTGCATAACAGAACCGATATAAACTTCGGTACCGTCTGAGATCGCATCCACGTCAAGCTCAACCGCTTGATCGAGGAATTTGTCAACGAGTACTGGAGAGTCGTTACTGACCGATACGGCGACATCCATATAGGTACGCAGTTCATCTTCGTTGTAAACGATACGCATAGCCCGTCCGCCCAGAACGTACGATGGACGAACGAGAACCGGATATCCAAGCTCTTGGGCAACGGCAAATGCTTGTTCTTTGGTCATGGCAATTCCGTTTTCCGGTTGTTTGAGACCTTGTTCCACAACGAACGCTGAGAATTTTTCACGGTTTTCTGCCAAGTCGATCACCTCTGCGGAGGTTCCTGCAATGTTTGCACCGATAGCGCTAAGACCATTAGCCAATTTAAGAGGCGTTTGCCCTCCGAAATGGACAATGATACCGTCTGGTTGTTCTGTTTCTACGATAGAACGGACGTGTTCGAAATCGATCGGTTCGAAATAGAGGACATCAGAGGTGTCATAGTCGGTCGAAACGGTTTCAGGGTTACAGTTGACCATGATGGTTTCGATACCCATCTCTTTGAGTGCGAAAGAAGCGTGAACACAGCAGTAGTCAAACTCGATCCCTTGACCGATGCGGTTGGGTCCGCCGCCGAGAATCATCACTTTTTTCTTGTCACTTTGACGCGGTGCTTGCGGTCCGAGACGAGTGATATTGGTTGTTGAGTAAAGGTACGGTGTCAATGAACCGAACTCTGCCGCACACGTATCAACTTCGTTGTATTCAAAAGCGATACCAAGCGCTTTGCGTGCATTGTAAACATCGATTTCTTTGGTACTTCCACCGATCAGACGGGCAAGCATTTTATCGGAGAATCCTTCGGTTTTCAGGCGGCGAAGCTGATTTTCATCACTGAGTGTTGCGGCAGTAACGGTTTTCTCTTGGGCAATAATCTCTTCGATTTGGGTGAGGAACCACGGATCGATTTTTGAGAGTTCAAAAATCTCCTCTTTGGAGAGCCCCATTCGGAATCCTTGAGCGACGTAAAGGATACGTTCAGCGTTCGGACGGCGAATTTCGTGTTTAACGAATTCGAGATCGGCATCGATAGGATCAAAACCGCACAGACCTGTTTCAAGTGAGCAGAGCGCTTTTTGAACCGACTCTTTGAACGTTCGTCCGATTGCCATCGCTTCTCCGACCGATTTCATACTGGTGGTGAGAGTTGATTCCGCTTCTGGAAATTTTTCGAACGTAAAGCGCGGAACTTTGGTTACGATATAGTCGATAACCGGCTCAAACGATGCAGGGGTTCCGGTGATGTCGTTGGTAATCTCATCGAGCGTAAATCCTACCGCAAGCAATGTAGCCACTTTTGCAATCGGGTAACCGGTTGCTTTTGAAGCAAGTGCCGAAGAGCGGGATACACGTGGATTCATTTCGATAACAATCATACGCCCTGTTTTCGGGTTCACAGAGAATTGTACGTTTGATCCGCCGGTATCAACACCGATTTCGCGCAGAATCGCAAATGATGCATCACGCATACGTTGGTACTCTTTATCGGTGAGGGTGAGGGCAGGGGCAACAGTGATCGAATCTCCCGTATGAACACCCATCGGATCGAAGTTTTCGATCGAACAGACGATGATGCAGTTATCATTTCGGTCACGGATAACTTCCATCTCGTACTCTTTCCATCCAAGAAGTGACTCTTCGATCAGGATTTCAGTAATCGGTGATTCGTCAAGACCACGTTGAGCGAGGAGTTTGAACTCATCGATGTTGTATGCAACACCGCTTCCCCCACCCGCAAGGGTATACGATGCACGGATGATGATCGGAAAACCGATCGCTTCGGCCGCTGCCATCGCTTCGTCCATATTGTAAGCATAACGGGAGATCGGCAAGTCCATACCGATTTTGATCATCGCCTCTTTGAACGCTTGACGGTCTTCCCCTTTTTTAATAGCGCTTGGGTTGGCTCCGAGGAATTCGACCCCCTCTAACATCCCTTTTTCGTACATTTTCATTGCGGCGTTGAGAGCAGTCTGTCCACCCATTGTCGGCAAGATTGCGTCTACGTTCTCTTTTTTGATAATTTCGGCAATGATTTCGGGTTTGATAGGTTCGATGTAGGTACGATCGGCAAATTCAGGGTCGGTCATAATCGTTGCCGGATTCGAGTTGATCAAAACTACACGGTAGCCGAGCTCTTTGAGCGTTTTTACCGCTTGCGTCCCAGAGTAGTCAAATTCACAGGCTTGACCGATAACAATCGGGCCTGATCCGATGAGTAAAATCGTTTTGATGTCGTCGCGTTTTGGCATTATGACCCCTATCAATAAAAATTTTATTATTATAGACGAGGAGCACTTAAAATCGGATTACAAGGGGTGAAGAGAGATTATCTTATTTGTGTAATGACATGAAAATAGGCTGGATTTTTGCCGTAAAAGTAGGGTTCAACAACAGCACTTTGATAGCCGCTGGCTTTTGAAATCGAGATCACTTTGCCGACTTTGAGACCCGACATAAAAATACGGTCCAGCCCTGATGTGAGGACTTCATCACCCACTGAAATCGGTATCCACGTAGGGATAAATTCGACAACAAGCCGGCGCTCATTATTTCCGCGGACGATTCCCGGAGCGAGAGTTGTTCCGATCGTTACGGCATACGAGCTTTTGGTGTCTCCGTTGAGCAATGCCATCGGACGTCCGTAGCTTCCAACAACAATTCCGGCCGCGTACCCTCGATAGAGTAGACCGTACACTTTTTTGGGATTAAAATGGTCCATTTCAATCCATACTCGATGCGGATCGCCGAAACGGACGTATGAAAGCGTTCTGGCTAAAGCGGTTTGGGGATTGGTTTTTAGAGTGCTGTTTTGTTCTTGGAGGAGTTTTTGGTACTCATCGGCTACTTGATGCAGATTAATCAGCTCTTTTTCATAATAGCGGTTTTTTTCTTGAAGGGCTATGATCGTGGCTTGTTGATGAAAATGTTGATCGATTTTGTTTTGAATCGATTCGATACCATCAAGGTAATGCGATTTTATAGTATGCGTTAGATGCAGAATCGGAGATTGCAAAAAGTTAGTAAAGTAAAGGGTCCCTCCTATCAGCGAAACTAGAAGGGCGGCGATCGTTAGGGTTTGTTTATTCATTATCGAAGAGTTCGTGGAGTTGATCGATCTCTTCTAAAGCGCGTCCTGTTCCGCGTGCAACACACAAAAGCGGCTCATCGGCTACATAGACCGGAATTTTGATCGTTTCTGAAATGTATTTGTCAAGTTGACGGATCAAAGCCCCGCCTCCGGTGAGGATTACACCGTTATTGACGATATCGCCCGCCAAATCCGGCGGCATATTTTCCAATACGTCACGTAGCGCTTCGAGGATCTCTTTGAGCGGATCGCGCATTGCTTCACGCGCGTCTTCGCTGCTCAGTTCGATCGATGTCAAAAGACCTTCAACTTGGTCACGGCCGTTAATGATCATTTTAAGCTCTTGAGCCAACGGCATCGCGGTACCGATATTAATTTTGATGTCTTCTGCGATACGTTCACCGATAAGAAGGTTGTATTTACGCTTAACGTAATCCATGATCGCGCGGTCAATTTTATCTCCCGCTACACGGATTGAACGACAAAGAACGAGTCCACCGAGAGAAATAACACCGATTTCAGTAGTCCCCCCTCCGATATCAACGACGATATTTCCTTTTGGTTCACGAATGTCGATACCCGCACCGATAGCAGCTGCCATCGGTTCATCAATCAGATAGACTTCGCGTGCTCCTGCACTCATTGCCGATTCACGGACCGCTTTGCGTTCTACTTGAGTCAGACCGTACGGGATACAGATGATGATACGAGGGCTGATGAGACTGCTTCGTCCGTGCGCTTTTTCGATAAACTTGCGGATCATTTTCTCTGTCATATCAAAATCGGCGATAACTCCGTCGCGCATCGGGCGGATCGCTTTGATATTGCCCGGAGTTTTTCCGACCATCTCTTTAGCCTCGCGACCGACAGCAAGGACTTTTTGTTGACCGTATTTTTCGGTTTTTACTGCAACAACGGAGGGTTCATTGATAACAATCCCTTTTCCTTTGGAGATGACCAAAGTATTGGCTGTACCCAAGTCGATAGAGAGATCATTTGAGAACATTCCGATTAATTTATTAAATAGCATTAACTCTCCTATGCACTTTTTTGTTTTGATTTTTTAATATAGACTGGGGCGATATTTTCTTCGACAACTTCTTTTGTGATGAGTACTTCGTATCCTCTGTATTCGGGAAGCTCATACATTGTTTCACCCATAGTC
>NZ_JAEMQA010000037.1 GCF_022759005.1 Sulfuricurvum sp.
GATACAATCCCGAAAAAATGAGGGATGAGAGTATGGTTTTTTATACCGCACTTTTTTTGGCACTGTTTTATTTCAAAATAGGACGCGTCCACAAAAAAGAAGAACGGATGAATCGAACGATAAAAATGGTTCATGTTTTGATGATTATGTCGGTGATCGGCACCGTGTTGTATGGCTATGCTCATGTCAACCCGTATCGGTGGGTTCCGAGCATATTTTTATTTGCGATCATCGCTTCGATGTTTGTTACAGCCGTTCAGGTGGGCATTTTCGTGGATGGGAAACCGCTTTTTAAACTTTCTGATTTGTATCGGTTGTTCCCGATAATATTGGTTTTGAGCATCGGATTAAATATACTGCTTTGGATGTAAACGTCTGTAACCTTTTCGTGATGTGAGAGTTTTATACTCTCTTTCATGGAACCTCTGCACCCCCTTTATTTTCATTATCTTGACGTGTTGGATGTGGCATTTCAGCCGATTGTCGATATCCATTCGGGAAGTATTTTTGGCGTAGAAGCACTTCTTCGCGGTACCGATACGTTGGGATATGACTCAATTGAATCGTTTTTCGATCACTTGTATGAGGATAATGTTTTATATACGTTCGATATTCGGCTTCGCGAAAAGGTATTTGAGAAATTTTGCACGATAGAAGGGCATCGGTCGCTCAAACTCTTTTACAATCTCGATAATCGTGTATTGGAGATGACCGATTTTTCAAAAGGGAATACCCATCGGTTGCTCCAGCGTTTCTCTCTTGATCCGAAATCGATTGTTTTTGAGCTCTCCGAACACAATGAAATACTCAATCTCGAGCATTTTACGAGGTTAATGCATCACTATAGTGATGAGGGATTTTGTATTGCGATTGACGATTTCGGTATTGGACAATCAGGCTATAAACTTCTTTATCATTCCACCCCTAACATCATAAAAATAGACCGTTTTTTTCTAACTTCAATTGACAGAGATCCGAAAAAAAAGCTCCTTGCCCGAAATATGGTACAGCTCTCCACACTATTGGGATGCCGTGTCGTTGCCGAAGGGGTTGAAAATGAACGCGAATTATTAGTATGCAAAGAGATCGGGTGCCATTTGGTTCAGGGATATTATGTGCAACGACCTAAGACCGATTGCACATTAATTGTCGAAAAGTATCTTACCCAAGCATCTCAATTCAAAGAAGAGCGGCGTGCACCGAGTAATCAGAAAATAATTTTGAAGCGTCTTGAAGTGCTCAAATCGATAACGTTGGGCGATTCGATTGAGACCCTCCTTGATTTGTTGAACGAAAAGGGGAGCTATCTTGTCCCTGTTGTGGACAAGGCGATGCATCCGGTCGGAATTATTCACGAGCATAATCTAAAAGCGATCGCATGCTCTCCGTATGGGCGTTCGTTGGCGCAGAATCGATCATCCAATCTCTCTACTCTCGAAACGTACATTGAGCCGATTCCTGTAGTAGATTTGACGATGCCTTTGGAGACGATGATTGAACTGTTTTCGCTCTCACAAAATGCACCTGGGGTGTTGATCGTCGAATCTTCCCGCTATATCGGCTATTTGAGTGCGAGAGAGATGATTGAAGTGGTTCATGAACGCAATCTGATTCGCGCACGGGATGAAAACCCGCTGACAAGGTTGCCGGGAAACTTTAGGATTAATGAATACATCGCCAATACGATTGAGAGCGGTGTTAGTGCCGTCTTGGTCTATTTCGATTTTGACCATTTTAAACCCTACAACGATTATTACGGGTTTCGCAACGGCGATAGGGTGATTTTGCTGTTTGCGGAGCTGATGCACAAAAAGCTTTCCAGCGATTTTTTTAAAGGGCATATCGGCGGGGATGATTTTTTTGTCGGAGCTATTTTGGACGAAAAACATACGTTTGAAAACGTATGCAGTGAGCTTGAAGGGTTGATTCGATCCTTCGGTGATGAGGTTCGGGCATTTTATGATCCTGCAGATAGGGAACGCGGATGTATCGTAGCCGAAGATCGAGACGGTAATATGCGGGAGTTTAAACTCCTCGGAGTGAGTGCAGTGGTTGTCAAAATCGGGAACGGATCGCAAATTCAAACGGGTGAACATCTTCAACGAATGTTTGCGATGGAGAAGAAAACTGCTAAAAAATCACCCAACCATATGAGTATCATCGGAAATTGAGACCATAGCTTTGGTATAATGCTCTATTAATACTATATTTCGGAGCAAACAGTGGAACAAAAAGAACCGATGACCAAATACGGGTTTCAGAAACTATCGGATGAATTGAATACCCTAAAAACTGTCGATCTTCCGGCCGTAAACGTCGAAATAGACCGTGCCAAAGAGTACGGAGATCTCAAAGAGAATTCAGAATATCATGCGGCACGTGAAAAACAAGCATTTATCGGAACCCGCATTGCAGAACTCGCAGATATGATCTCACGTGCACAGATCGTTGATCCGAGCGAACTCGAACATGCCCGCGTCAGTTTCGGTTCGACGGTGGTTTTGTGCGATTTGGAGAGTGATAAAGAAGTAACTTACACGATTGTGGGAGGGTGCGAGAGTAACCCCGATCGCGGTTTGATTTCATTCAACTCACCTTTAGCAAAACAGCTTCTCGGACGCGAAGAGGGGGATGAGTTTAGTGCAAAACTCCCCGGTGGAGCTAAAAATTTTGAAGTGATCGAAGTCAAATATCAGGAGATCGTTTTTGAATCGCATTAATGTCGGTATTATCGGAGTCAGCGGCTACACTGGGCTGGAACTCGCAAAAATGCTCATTTCCCATCCGGTCTTTACCCTTACCTATTGCGCCAATACCGAAGGTGAGACAACGCTTAGCGAGCTACACCCATCACTGTTGGGGGTCACAGATCTTCGCGTCGACAAAGTTGATTTGAAACGCGCCAAAGAATTATGTGAGCTTGTCTTTTTGGCACTTCCGCATAAAACGGCAATGCAAACAGCCAAAGGGTTGTTAGAAAAAGGGGTTAAAGTCGTCGATCTCTCCGCCGATTATCGCCTCAATCAGGAAAACTACGAAGCATTTTATTGCGAGCATGAAGATTTGGATAACCTCGCTCATGCAATCTATTCGATCCCTGAACTGCACGGCAATGCGGCCAAAGGGGCGAAACTCATAGCCAATCCGGGGTGCCATGTGACGGCATCTTTGATGGCATTGGCTCCGTTTTTGGAACATATCGATGTTACGAGTCCAATTTTTATCGATTCAAAAACGGGGGTTTCGGGTGCGGGTAAATCACCGAGTTCGACGGTTCATTATGTGAGTGTGAATGACAACATCAATTGCTACAATATTATCAAACACCGTCATGCGACCGAGATTGAGCAGCACGCATCGGTATTGTGCAACGATGAGGTAAAAGTGACGTTTGTCCCCTCGCTTGTTCCGATGACACGCGGGATGCTCGCATGCGTGTATGCAACGTTGAAAAGCGATTGCGATCCGATGGAGTTGATGCGCGCATTTTATGAGAATAAACCGTTTGTCCGTGTGCGTAATACTCCCCCTCATACGAAAATGACCTCAGGAACCAACTTCGCCGATGTATATGCCGCACGTCACGGAAACGCTTTGGTTGCGATGTGTGCGATCGATAACCTGATGCGCGGAGCGAGTTCTCAGGCTTTGGCCAATGCAAACATCATGATGGGATTGGACGAAACTCTCGGCATCCCTAAAATCTCGTATGTCCCCTAAAACACTCAAAGCGGGAGCGATCCTTATCGCTGATGCCCATTGCGCCCCATGGCGCACCTCTTTTATCGATTTTTTGCTGGCTATTGACTCTGGGTTTATCGCTACTGCTCAGCTCATTTTGATGGGCGATGTTTTCGATATGCTTTATGGCCCGATACCGCGAACCTATCACTATAATACGCAAGGGATCGATCTGCTCAACCGCCTTTCGGAAAAAATACAAATCATCTATTTGGAGGGAAACCACGATTTTTTGCTCGCCGATTTGTTTCCTAAAATCGAGGTGGTACGACGTCAACACCAGCCGCTGATATTGGAATATGAAGGCAAAACCGTAGCCCTCTCCCACGGAGACAAAGCGATGGGAATCGGATATGAGATTTACACGGCATTGATCCGAAGCCCTTTGGTGTTGGCGGTTCTTCGCATCATTGATACTATGGGGAGGGGCTTTATTGTTTCATGGCTGGAGCGGATGATGAAACGAAAACATCATTGTCGTCCGATCAATCATTTTGAGGCATTGATTGAAGCACGATTAGACGAATTAAAAATCGCTGGTTTAGATGTGTTGATCGAGGGCCATTTTCATCAAAATCGCTTTTTTGAGAGCGAAAATTTACAGTATATTAACCTTGCCGCTTTTGCTTGCAATGAAAGATACTTTACTGTACAATCAAATCATAATATGCCGTTAATATGCGAGTCAGTTTTTCGTAAGGAGCCCCTATGAAGGGACCAGGAGAGGTATTAAAAGTCGGTAGCAACGAGATGGAGCTGGTCGATTTTCGTATATTTAAACGTGAAAACGGAGAGGTATACGAAGGGATATATGGTATTAATGTCGCCAAAGTTCGTGAAATCATCCGATTTCCGAAATTGACCGAACTACCGGGAACCCCGCCTTTTATCGAGGGAATCTTCGATTTGCGCGGTGTTGTTATCCCCGTGGTCAACTTGGCAAAATGGATGGGTGTAGATACACCGGATGAAGTTAACAACGAGTCACGGGTTATTATCACCGAGTTCAACAACATTTTGATCGGGTTTGTTGTCCATGAAGCCAAACGTATCCGCCGTATCAACTGGAAAGATATTGAGCCGGCATCGTTTGTCTCGGGAGACGGTGGAATGGATAGTTCGAAAATTACCGGGGTAACCCGTATCGAAGACGATGCGGTATTGTTGATTTTGGATCTTGAAAGCGTTGTTCAAGAACTTGGTTTGTATCAGCCGGCAAGCGGTAAATTGGAAGACGGAAAATACCATTTTAGCGGATATGTTTTATTGTTGGACGACAGTTCAACCGCGCGTCGCATCATCAAAGAAGCGCTGGAAGAAATGGGCTTTGATGTCATTGAAGCGACTGACGGGCAAAAAGGGCTTCAAATTTTGGAAGATTTGTATGCAAAATACGGTGAAAATATTTCAACGAAGCTTCGCCTCATCGCATCTGATATTGAAATGCCGTTGATGGACGGATTTCACTTTGCGGCGAATGTCAAAGCCGATCCGCGGTTCAAAATGATTCCGATTGTATTTAACTCGTCAATCAGCGATCATTTTAGTGAAATTCGCGGAAAAGAGGCGGGCGGAGAAGCCTATCTAGTGAAATTCGATTCCAATTTATTTTACGATCAAGTAGCGCGTGTCGTGCGTGCTCATATTCAATAGGGGTTAAGCTATGGATGAATTTCAAGAGATATTACAGGACTTTTTAGTTGAATCGTTCGAACTGATTGAACAGCTTGATCAAGACCTTGTTGAGCTCGAATCACGACCGGATGATTTAGATTTGCTCAATCGCATTTTCCGTGTAGCGCATACGATCAAGGGGGCAAGTTCGTTTTTGAACTTCGATGTATTGACCCATTTGACCCATCATATGGAAAATTTGCTCAATATGGCGCGTCACGGCGATTTGGTAATTGATGCGGATGTAATGGACGTTATCCTCGAATCGATCGATTTGATGAAAGCCTTGTTGGTCCGTATCCGAGACAGCGGTGAAGATAGCGGACTTGAAGTAGAACCGTGTGTTCTTCGTCTGGATGCAGTTGCAAACGGTACCGCTGTTCCTGCGTCTGCTCCGGTTGCTGCTCCCGAACCGACTCCAGAACCGGTAGTCGAAACTGCCTCTTCTGAGGAGGAACCCGATTACTCTGGAATGAGCGAAGAAGAAGTGGAAGCGGAGATTGAGCGCCTTATCGCTATTCGCCAAGCCGAAGATGCTGCAAAACGGGCCAGAAAATCTCATGATGAAGAGCAAAAATCAGAACCTGCCGCTCCAGCTTCGGCACCTGAACCGGTAAAAGCACCGGTTACTCCTCCGGTAGCCGTTGCGAAAACAGAACCGGCAGCGCCTAAAGCTGCTCCGACCCCGCGCAAAGTAGAGTCAAAAGATGAGGGTGAAGGCCGCGGCGGTTCAGCTGTGGAGCAAACAATCCGTGTTGATGTCAAACGTTTGGATCATTTGATGAACTTAATCGGAGAATTGGTTCTCGGTAAAAACCGTTTGATTAAAATTAATGACGACGTTGAAGAGCGCTACGAAGGGGAAGCTTTCCTCGAAGAGTTGAATCAAGTTGTTTCAATCGTTTCATTGGTAACCACCGATTTGCAAATCGCCGTTATGAAAACGCGTATGCTTCCGATCGGGAAAGTGTTCAACAAATTCCCGCGTATGATTCGTGACCTCTCACGCGAGCTCAACAAAAAAATCGAACTCGAAATTACCGGTGAAGAGACCGAACTGGATAAATCGATCGTCGAAGAGATCGGTGATCCGTTGGTTCATATCATCCGTAATTCGTGCGACCACGGAATCGAAACACCTGAAACCCGCCTTGCAGCAGGAAAAGAAGAGGTAGGAACGATTCAGCTAAAAGCATATCACGAAGGGAACCATATCGTTATTCAGATCATCGATGACGGTAAAGGTCTTGATGCGGAAATGCTCAAACAAAAATCGATTGAAAAAGGGATTGTAACCGAAAAAGAGGCTGATGGCATGTCAGAGAAAGAGGCTTTCGGTCTCATTTTCCGTCCGGGCTTCTCTACTGCCGCACAAGTCACCAGTGTTTCAGGACGCGGTGTCGGTATGGACGTGGTAAAAACCAATATCGAAAAACTCAACGGTATGATCGATATCGATTCCGAAGTGGGACGCGGAACGTCCATGAAATTGAAAATTCCGCTCACGTTGGCGATCATTCAAGCATTGCTCGTCGGTGTCCAAGAAGAGTATTACGCTATTCCGCTTGCATCGGTTCTTGAGACGGTACGTATCAGCAAAGATGAGATTTATACCGTTGAAAACCGCTCCGTTATGCGTTTGCGTGACGAAGTTCTCTCTTTGGTACATATCGGTGATATTTTTGAAGTCGAACGGGTATTTGACAATAGTGAACACGCCTATGTCGTTGTTCTCGGTCTTGCAGAGAGCAAAATTGGTCTTATCGTCGATTCATTGGTCGGCCAAGAAGAGATCGTTATCAAATCACTCGGTGAATACCTCAAAGGGATCGAAGGGATCGCCGGTGCTACGATTCGCGGGGATGGGGGCGTAACCTTGATCGTTGACGTTGCGGCATTGATGCAGATGGCAAAATCGGTAAAATCGACTGTCGGGCAAGAGAGTGCGGAGAACAAAGGGCGAGTCGCGGCCAAAAGCTCCGCGAGCGATTATTGTGTGATGATCGTTGATGACTCAAAAACAGACCGTACCATTATGCGTAAATCGATTGAACCGATGGGGATCACGATCGTCGAAGCGACCGATGGTGTTGAAGCATTGAATATCTTGAAGCAGGGTGATCATAATTTTGATGCAATGTTAATCGACATTGAAATGCCGAGAATGGACGGATACACCTTGGCTGCTGAGATTAAAAAATACAACAAGTACAAAAATCTTGCGTTGATCGCCGTTACATCACGTACCGGAAAAGCTGACCGGATGCGTGGTGTCGAATCGGGAATGGTCGAATATATCACCAAGCCATACTCTCCGGAATATCTGATGAGTGTCGTCAAACGTAATATCAAGTTCAACGAGGGGCTATAACTATGAGTGAAAAACTGCAGCAAATTATCAATAAACAGCACAAAACCCTCTCGGGAGATGATGTGAAAATCGATGAAGTGATTCAATTGGTCGGTTTCATCGTGGGAGATGAAGAGTTTTCGGTACCCATTTTGAGTATTCAAGAGATCATTAAGCCGATCTCTTGGACCCGTGTCCCGCAAACTCCTAGCTATATTTTGGGGGTGTTTAATCTCCGCGGTGCCGTTATTCCGTTGATTGACTTGCGTTCACGTTTCGGATTGGAAACGATGAAACATACTGAAGATACACGTTTTATCGTCATCAAAAACGGAGATGATGTTGCCGGATTCGTGATTGACCGTTTGACTGAAGCAATCCGCTTGCCGAAAAAAGATGTAGGCCCTGCACCGGATACGATCAATGAAGAAGAGAGTATGATTGACGGTGTCGGGAAACAATCCGACCGCATCATCACGATTCTCAAGGTTGATAAACTTTTGGAGCGAAATTTTTAATTTAGCTTTTTATTCACACTAATCGGAACTCGTCCCGATTAGATATATTAACACTGGGTTCTCTTCGGCAGAGTGCCCAAAATCGCTTGCGATTTTTAATATTTATGGCACAATATCGCCATGAATGAAATACACTTTTACAATCGTCGCACTCAACTCCTTTCCATGATGGAGGATGGGGTAGCGATTATCACCTCTGCACCTATCCAAACCCGTTCAAACGATACCGAATTTCCTTACCGTCAAAATAGCGATTTTTATTACCTTTGCGGTTTTAAAGAAGACAACTCGATTCTCGTTTTGACCAAAACCGCCGAATCAATCAGAACCTATCTCTTTGTCGAAGCCTATAATGCCGAGCATGCACTGTGGAATGGAGCACGACTCGGAGTTGAAGGCTCACGGGAACGTTTTAGCGTTGATGAAGTACATGACATAGCGTCTTACAAAGAGATGATGCAAGAGATTTTGCGAGAACACATCAATCTCTATATCGATCTTTACAACGATTCGCCGAGATTAAGCGAAGCCAAAAACGCAGCTCAAACACTTCACAGTATGCGCGGTGTGAAACGTCATGTTCGAGCGATTCACGATGTGACGTATCTTGTCCGCTCATTGCGTCTGATTAAGACCCCCGAAGAGATTGATATGATCAAAAAAGCGATTTCTATTACGACTCAAGCACATCATGAAGCGATGCGAGTCTGTAAGAGCGGAATGAAAGAATATCAACTCCAAGCCGCAATGAACTACGTTTTCTTGAGTAACGGCGCATCCGCAGAAGCGTATGGGTCAATTGTCGCTGGGGGCAATAATGCCAATACGCTGCATTATGTTGACAATCGCGATGATCTGCGCGACGGAGATTTGGTTCTGATTGACGCCGCCTGTGAATGGGAACTCTACGCCAGCGATATTACCCGCACTTTTCCGATCAACGGAAAATTCAGCGGGGCTCAGTGCGAAGTCTATAACGCCGTTTTGGACGTGCAGTTAAAAGTGATCGATTCCATTAAACCGGGAGTTAAACGCGATTGGCTTCAACGCTATAGTGAAGAGCTGCTGTGCGACGCTTTGATCACTTTGGGCGTGTTGCACGGTGAGCGACAAGCACTCATGGACGCAAAAGAACACAAAAAATACGCTCCGCACGGGATAGGGCACTGGATGGGGCTGGACGTGCATGATCCGTGTCCGTATGTGGATGAATCGGGTGAGTCGTTAGCCTTTGAAGCAGGGATGGTGATGACGATCGAGCCGGGGCTCTATTTCCGAGCCGATGATGAGAGTGTCCCTGAACGCTATCGGGGTATCGGTATTCGCATCGAGGACAATATCCTTGTCACAGAAAACGGATACGAGAACCTCTCAGCGATGATTGCCAAGAGTGTGGAAGAAATCGAGGGGATGTGCAATCAGTTATAGCTATATGTCCATCCGCTGAGACCGTCTTTTGCCTCTTTGAACCTTTCCGAATCCCCTAAAAAATCGATAATATGCAGCAATGTCCACGGAATCGTCCGTGCTTCGGCATCATCGACGATATGTTTGGGCATTGGGGTCTCTTGGGTCGTCATCGCAAACGCAATACGTTCTACATTACTCAGGACATGACTCGTGGCTGTAATAGCGTGTTCATGGCAAAACTTTTCTAAAATGAGCGGCTTGATCTCTTCGGGGATGACATCGGCCGTATTGAGAATGATTGTAAAATGAATAGGCAACTCATCGGTAATCAGTGAGGGTGCGGCCATCATAATATACTCCACCCCTTCTAAATGCTTTTCAATTTCATTGCATGAGAGATAACCGTGAATTTTGAGAGGTTTCATTTCTTGCATTAGATTTTTCCTTTGAGTATTTTTGTGATCAATGAGGCCATACCGATATGGAGATTGTAGTTGGTTTTAGGGAAATCAACCATTTCGTTCTCGAGATTGACGCTGTAACTGCTGAGATATTTTCCCAGTATCTCCAAATCGATCGGTTGATACGCATCGGTAGTGATATTGGTACGCGAGAGTTTGCCAAGTTCGTTGCTTTTGGCTAGGGTAAAAGCGAGAATTTTGAGACTATAAAGATCGCACCAGCGTAAAAAAAGCTCAGAAGAGAGTTCCGCATGCGGGTTCCCCTCTGGATCAAAGAGGAGATGCTGTTCGCGTAAAGGGATCAAAACACTGAGAATAGCTTCGCACAGCGGGAGACTTTTTTGCTTCCAAAACGGGGCTTCATCACTTCGCTCCAGTCGGGCGGAAATAGATCCCAAAATCATAGAGGTTTCAGCCGATTTGAGGAGTGTTTCCATGGAATGCACCGTCATATTGTCCCCTTTTTTTGGATGTAACTTTAGCCTTTTTTGTATAATACCCGTATTAACAATAGGAGGCGACTAAATGGATAAAGGATGGTTGACAAACGTAATCTCATTGGGAATCGTAGGAGCATCATACACTTTGGATGGGATGACGGGTTCGGCACTACGTAGTGCGGGGCTGTTTGCCCTCTCCGGTGCGGTGACTAATCAACTGGCAATTCATATGCTGTTTGAAAAAGTACCCTTTCTGTACGGTTCAGGGATTATTTTGGATCGGTTTGAATCGATCCGAGAAGCACTCAAAAAACTGATTATGGAGCAGTTTTTTACCCCTGAAAAAATTGAAAGTTTTGTGACTTCTCAAGAGAGACGCATCGATCTCTCACCTGTCATCGAACAAACCGACTTTACGCCGGCTTACGATGCCTTGGTGAAAAGTGTGATGGAATCGCCCATGGGGGGGATGATTGGGATGTTCGGCGGGGAAGCGATTATCGCTAAACTCAAAGAGCCGTTTTTAGATAAGATCAAAGTTTCCACGATCGAAATTTCTCAAAGCGAATCATTCCTGAATGCACTCAATAGTCATTTGCATCAAGGAAGCGGGGATTTATCGGGTGCTATCGAGACCATTGTGGAGAGCCGTTTGGCCGAGCTGACCCCGATAATGGTCAAAGAGATGCTTCATACGCTCATAAAAGAGCATTTAGGATGGCTTGTTGTGTGGGGCGGAGTGTTTGGAGGATTGCTTGGATTGGGAAGTATTTTTATAATATAGGGTCAATAGACTAAAAATACTTGACAATACTTGACTCAAAGTATTATAATTCTTGTAACTCAATTTAGGAGAATTTTATGTCAGCGAATATTTTTGAAAAACTTACCCATCAAATGACCGAGATGATCGAGTCGTCGATCTCTTTGGCATTACACAATAAAAACAGCGAAGTAGAACCGATCCATTTTCTTTGGGCGTTGCTTGCAAACAGCAATTCCCCTCTGAATCAAGCTCTAGTAAAAATGGGAGTTGATAAAACGGCGATTGAACTCGATGTCAAAAGTGAGAGTAAAAAACTTCCGACATCCTCATCGCTCACAAAAGAGAGTATCCGACTTTCTCGAAATTTCGTTCATGCGCTTGAACGGGCGTTAGCAGAAATGGCAGCTAATGGAGATCAGTTTGTAGCGATTGATACCTTTTTAATGGGGAATTTAAACCAGACGCCTTTCAAAGAAATTCTTGAAAGATATGTGAACGTCTTTGAATTACGTAAAACATTCGAATCTATGCGTGCAGGGCAAAAGATCGAATCCCAAACCGCCGATGAAAATCTTGAATCTCTTTCAAAATACGGGATCGATTTGACCCGTGAAGCCGCAGAGGGGAAACTCTCTCCGGTGATCGGACGGGACGAAGAGATCGGACGGATGATGCAGATTCTGATCCGTAAGACGAAAAATAACCCGATCCTTCTCGGTGAACCGGGAGTCGGTAAAACAGCGCTTGTCGAGGGACTGGCACAGCGCATCTATAATAAAGAGGTACCGCTCAGTCTCCAAAACAAACGGGTCGTTGCGCTGGATATGAGCGCGCTGATCGCCGGGGCAAAATATCGCGGAGAGTTTGAGGACCGTCTCAAAGCGGTCATTGATGAGGTGAAAAAATCCTCAAATGTCATCCTCTTTATTGATGAGATCCACACGATCGTCGGAGCGGGAGCATCAGAGGGATCGATGGATGCGGCGAATATCCTCAAACCGGCTCTTGCTCGGGGAGAATTGCATACGATCGGAGCAACGACGCTTAAGGAGTATCGGAAGTATTTTGAAAAAGATGCAGCGTTGCAACGCCGGTTTCAGCCTGTTAGTGTGGATGAACCGAGTGTCAACCAGTCGCTCCAGATTCTTCGAGGATTGAAAGAGCGTCTCGAAGCGCACCACAATGTCACGATCATCGATTCCGCACTCGTAGCGGCTGCTAAACTCTCCGATCGCTATATCAATGATCGGTTCCTGCCGGACAAAGCGATCGATTTGATCGATGAAGCGGCAGCCGAGCTGAAAATGCAGATCGAGTCTGAGCCGAATGCTTTGGCGAGCGTCAAGCGCCGACTCACAAATCTGCAAGTCGAAAAAGAGGCGTTGAAAATGGAAGAGTCGGCAGCCAATATCAAACGTCTCGAAGAGATTGAGCGCGAATTGGCAGACGCAGACGAAGAGCGACGTAGCTTGGAATCACAGTTTGCCCATGAAAAAGAGGTGTTTGAACGCTTTGCGAAGATCAAAGCGGAAATCGAATCCAAACGCCGTGAAGCCGAAATCGCAAAACAGTCGGCTGATTTTAATAAAGCGGCCGAGATCGAATACGGACAAATACCGAAACTATTTGAGGAAGAAAAAGCACTTCAAGAGAAGTGGAAAGAGATGGTTGCACTCGGAACATTGCTCAAAAACAGTGTTGATGAAGCCTCTATTGCCGGAATCGTGAGCCGCTGGACAAAAATTCCGGTCAATAAAATGCTCCAAAGTGAAAAAGAGAAGATTCTTCATATCGAAGAGGAGCTGAATCATGATGTTGTGGGACAAGAGCGTGCAACCCATGCGGTAGCCCGAGCAATCAAACGTAACAAAGCGGGACTCTCCGATAAGAGCCGTCCGATCGGATCGTTTCTCTTCCTCGGTCCTACTGGGGTAGGGAAAACACAGACGGCGAAAACACTGGCGAAATTCCTTTTCGACAGTTCTGAGTCGATGATCCGTATTGATATGTCCGAATATATGGAAAAACACGCCGTGTCACGTCTTGTCGGTGCCCCTCCGGGGTATGTCGGATTTGATGAGGGGGGGCAGCTGACCGAAGCGGTACGCCGCAAACCTTACAGCGTTATTTTGTTCGATGAGGTGGAAAAAGCGCACCCCGATGTCTTTAACGTATTGCTTCAGGTACTCGATGACGGGCGTCTGACCGATAATAAAGGAGTGGTGGTCGATTTTACCAACACGATCATTATCTTGACATCCAATATCGCTAGCGACAAGATTATGGCACATCACGGTGATCCGAAACTCGAAGAGATGGTTCTGAGTGAACTCAAACAACACTTTAAACCGGAGTTTTTGAACCGTCTGGATGATGTTGTAGTCTTTAATCCTCTGGGTGAAGCTCAGATTCTTAGTATCGTTGATCTCTTCTTCAAAGACATTGCGGCAAAGGTGGAAGAGCGTGATATTACATTGACACTTACCGATAGTGCAAAACGCTATATCGCCCAAGCGGGCTTTGATCCGGTCTACGGTGCACGCCCATTGAAACGGGCACTCTATGAGATCGTCGAAGACCGTTTGGCCGATTTGATCCTTGGCGGAGAGGTGGATGAGGGCTCATCGGTGACATTTGACGCTTCAGGTGATGAGATTAACGTAACCGTGACATAATCCGTTTCATGAAAACGATTGTTTTACTCTTTCTATTATTGTTGCCGTTGTGGGGATGTACAGGGGATTGTATGACCTGCCACCCCGCATTGCTCAAAAATATCGATACCGATAAACGGCATAAACCGATGACGACCTGTATTAAATGTCATAGTGCCGATCCGGCAAAAATGGCCGATTGCGGAAGTGATTGTTTTGCGTGCCATCCGGTGGCAAAGATCGAGGGAGTGCGGGTAGCCGAACATGCGGTGATTCGTGAATGCCGTGATTGTCATATGAAGCTGAAAGTCAATTTGGATTTGGAAAGCGCCCCGAAGGGGCAGTCGGTGATGCCGACTTTGAGAGAGTTTTTGAAGCCTTAAGCGTAGAGGGGTTTGAAAGGTTTATTGAAGCTCTCGATGATTTTAAGGACTGTTCTTTGGAATCGGGCGTTGTTTTTTCACTCAAAGAAAGAGATTGTTCGTTTTCGATACGCTTGAATCTTAGTGACAATATCGGACAGTTTTTGAAGAACTTTAACAAGCTTTTATTTAGCTTAACCCTTCTTTAAGTAAGATTTGTCTATTATTGCGTGCTAAAAATTTCTAAAGGGAATGGCTATGAAAAGAACATACCAACCGCATAATACGCCACGTAAACGTACGCACGGTTTCCGTGCGCGTATGGCGACTAAAAACGGCCGCCGTGTATTGAATGCACGTCGTGCTAAAGGTAGAAAACGATTGGCTGTCTAAATAGCTTTTCGATGTTGAAGCTTCACAGCGAGTTTCAGCGTGTTTATCAACGCGGCAAGAATGCCCACAGCACTTCGATCGCGTTGTTCTATCTCCCTGTGTCGGGAGAAAAAAAAGTTGGATATACGGCCAGTAAAAAAGTCGGAAACGCGGTTGTGAGAAATCGATGCAAAAGACGTCTTCGGGCTCTTTTTGATGAACTCTCACCAACACTGCAAGACGGATGGTACGTTTTTGTCGCCAAAAAAGGGTTATTTGACAACCCTTTTGAAGATGTGCGACGCGACTGCAAATATGTTTTAAAACGGACGGGTGCTATGGCGGGAGCAGGTGATGGTAAGAATCTTCTTTCTTAAACTCCTCTGGCTATATCGGCACTCTTTCTCTTTGGTGACCCGAGGCTCGTGCCGCCATTATCCTTCATGTTCTGAATATGCTCTATGGCAGTTTGAGCGAAACACCCTTCTTCGAGCGTTTACTTCCACGTTTTTTCGTATTTTACGATGCAATCAACTGTTTCCTGGCGGAATAGATTATCCGATTATCAGCAAACCGATATTAAAACCCTCCGAACTTTCGATAAATACGATAAAATACTGGTTTGTTCCCTATCAACAGAATTATTTTCTGATAAAAAATTTTAAGTTTAAAGGTCCACAGTGTTAGAAAAATTTACTCCCAATCAGCGACTTTTTGTTGCCATCGCTTTATCTTTTGTCTTTTTTATAGGCTATACGACCCTTTTTCCACCGACAGCCGCTAAAAATGAAATGAATTCTACTCAAAAAACTCACGTTGAACCTGCGGCGGCACAATCTTCAGCGACGGTAAACCCGACCGATTCGAATGCTACCAATGTTGCCGAAGTAAAAACCGTCGCTACCGATACGCTAACAACGATCAATGCTAAAGAGTTCACCCTTAAAATCGATACCCTCGGACGTATTTCATCAGTGATTTTGAGCAATTCAAAACATAACGGAAAAGATGGAAAGCTTGCAGAACTGATCTCATCTGTCGGTGCAAAACCGCTTCAAATGCGTTTTGCCGATGCGGCATTGAATGAGATGGCGGCAAAAACACCGTTTACGAGTGATTCGACCAATATCGCTTTGGGCGAAAACGGAAAAGCGACTGTCGTATTGACGCAAAACCTTCCGGAATTGAGTGTTACGAAAACATTGACGTTCTATTCAGACGGTCACTATGATGCAAAGATTGTGTTATCCAATGAGAAACGCTATTCGCTCTACCTCGGACAACACCCTCAAATCAGTGAACAAATGATGACGGTTGTCGGAGATATGGTTTATTCGGGTGACAAATTAACCACTATTTTCAAAGATAAAGATGTCAAAGAGCGTTCACTCTTTACGGACGTTCATTTTGTCTCGGCATTTGATCAGTATTACGCATTGATTATCTACGGTTTTGATCCCTCAACCCAAGTAACGGTTGATCGCGATGCAAACAGCAACCCTGTAACCTATTTGGAAGGGACAGCGAATTTCACATTTAACGGATATATCGGGCCAAAAGAGCACAAAACCCTCGAAGCGATTAATCCGGTATTGGTCAATGCGATCGAATACGGCTGGTTTACATTCGTTGCGGCACCGATTTTCAAAATCTTGATGTGGTTGCACAGTATTATCGGTAACTGGGGATGGTCCATCATCGCATTGACT
Source organism: Sulfuricurvum sp. (assembly GCF_022759005.1). Taxonomy (GTDB): domain Bacteria; phylum Campylobacterota; class Campylobacteria; order Campylobacterales; family Sulfurimonadaceae; genus Sulfuricurvum. Next base: position 16,458 of record NZ_JAEMQA010000037.1, read on the forward strand.
GTAATCATCCGTATTTTCCTTTACCCTTTGACCCACAAAGGGATGGTCTCTATGCAAAAGATCAAAGAGATTGCCCCGCGTATCAAAGAGGTTCAGGAAAAATACAAAGGCGATCCGGCCCGTATGAATGCAGCCGTGATGGAAATGTACAAAAAACACGGTGCCAACCCGCTTGGCGGATGCTTGCCGTTGTTGCTTCAAATTCCTGTTTTCTTTGCGATTTATCGTGTTCTTTTGAATGCGGTAGAACTACAAGGGGCTCCGTGGATTATGTGGGTGCATGACTTGTCCCGTATGGATCCGTACTACATCCTTCCGATTTTGATGGGTGCAACCATGTATTACCAACAAAAAATTACACCGAGCAATTTTACCGATCCGTTGCAGGAAAAAATCTTTAAATTCTTGCCGGTGATTTTCACGTTCTTCTTCTTCACCTTCCCAGCAGGGCTTGTGTTGTACTGGTTTGTGAATAACATTTTCTCCATTGCGCAGCAATACATGGTTAATAAACAATTCGAGGCGGCTCGCGCAGCACGTCATGAAGCCCATCTCGCGGAAAAGCACCATGAAAAAGATTGAAGCTCCGACATTAGAGCAAGCGTACGCACAAGCGGCCGCTGAATTTGGGTGTTCCGTAACCGCTCTTCAGGTTGAAATCGTTCAGTTCCCCTCAAAAGGGGTGCTCGGCCTTTTCAAAAAATCGGCAATTATTGTTGCCAATTTACCGCAAAAAGTTTTCGAAACTATTGAACACGATACTCCTGCATCGATAGAAGTTCAAACCCCAATCGCTGCACCAGTAGCATTTGAACCCGAAGAATTGGTATTGGGTGATGAGTTCTATGAACAAGCGGATGATTTTGAAGAAGAACGGGAATTTGATGATGATATGTATCAGCTTTCAGCGCAAGAGTGTGCCGATGAAGTCAAAGAACATATCAATCTCCTTTTCAGAGATATCTGTTTTGAGATGAACGAAATCGATGTCAGTGTTTATGATGAAAATACTTTGCTTGTCGAGTTTACAGGTCCCGATGCGGCACTGATGATCGGCAAAGAGGGGTACCGTTACAAAGCACTCTCCTATATGCTTTTCAACTGGATTAATGCTGTCTACGGAATGCAACTGCGTTTGGAAATTGCCGAGTTCTTGAAAAACCAAGAGGAGTCAATCTCCCGCTATTTGATCAATGTATGTGAAATCATCGATCAAGAAGGTCGTGCGCAAACCAAAGTACTTGATGGTGTATTGGTTCAAATCGCTTTGAAACAACTTCGCGACCGTTATCCGGATCGTTATGTGGCTATCCGCTCGACCCGTGATGGCGGTAAGTTTATCATCATCAACAGCTATCACGAATATTGATGAATGAGACTATCGCCGCCATTGCCACTGCAAACGGCATCGGCTCTATCTCGATTCTCCGTCTCAGCGGAGATCGCTCGTATGAAATAGCACTAAAACTCACCCAAAAAAGCCAGCTTCAACCCCGCTTCGCTACGTTAACCTCACTCCATCACAAAGACGGTACTTTGATTGATGAAGCGATTGTGCTCTACTTCCAGGCACCACGCAGTTTTACCGGAGAAGAGGTTGTCGAATTTCAATGCCACGGCGGTTATGTCGTTGCTGAATCATTGTTACGGGCTGTTTTGAGTGAAGGGGCGCGATTGGCTGAACCGGGAGAGTTTAGCAAACGGGCATTTTTAAACGGGCGGCTCGATCTAACCCAAGCCGAAGCGATTGCTGCACTGATTGAAGCCAAAAGTGATGATGCCGCACGGATATTGGCCCGTCAGATGAAGGGGGAGTTGCGCGGATATATCGAGGGAATTCGCGATTCGCTGCTCGAAATATTGGCGTATTCGGAGGTCGTGATTGATTACGCCGAAGAGGATTTGCCCCAAGATGTAGTCGAACAGATTGAAGTGAAATTGGAGAAGATCAAACATACCCTCTCTCGTACTCTCGAATCGAGCCGAAGACGTTCAGGATTGATGCAGGGGTTTCGGGTCGCGATTGTCGGAAAACCGAATGTCGGGAAAAGCTCGCTTCTCAATGCACTGCTCGATTATGAGCGTGCGATCGTTAGTGACATCGCTGGGACCACCCGTGACACGATCGAAGAGCAGGTGCGGATCGGTACCCATCTGATCCGTCTGGTTGATACGGCAGGGATACGCAACGCACACGATGAGATCGAGCGGATCGGGATTGAGCGCTCCATTGTCGCAATAGAGAATGCTGATGTAGTGATTGCTCTATTTGATTCGAGTCGCGATATCGATGAGGAAGATCGCGCCATTATCGATCTCATCGAGCGCTATCGTCACGAAAAACCGTTTATCTGTCTCTTGAATAAATCGGATTTACCTCAGTCGTTTGATAGTGCAGCAATAGAGCACTATAATCCGATCCGTCTGAGCTGTAAACAAGATACGCAGGTTTTGGTTGATACGCTGAGCAGCCTGATGGATCACGAAAACGACGGCGAAGAGATGATGCTTATTTCACAACGGCAAATTAGTGCTACTGAGAATGCCATCCGCTCCATCGATGAAGCGTATGAACCGTTACATGACGGGGAGCTAGAATTTTTCTCATTTCATATCAATGCTGCGATACGTGCTGTCGCTTCCATCAGCCGACCCTACGAGCTCGATGAGATGTTCGACAAAATGTTCGGACAGTTTTGTCTGGGGAAATGATGGGCGCAATCATCGCAATCGATTTGGGATTAAAACGGATCGGATTAGCCCTCAGCTATGGAAACGGACTCGTCACCCCATTACCTGCTATTGAGCGGAAAAATCGCAACCAAGCCGCCAACGATGTTAAAAAAGTGTTAAATGAATACGAGGCAACGACGGTTGTGGTCGGTATTCCGATGGGAAGTACGACGGAGGATGAGATGCGTCGACGAGTAGAGCATTTTATGAATTTGGTCGAATTTAGCGGAGAGATCGCCTATCAGGATGAATCGCACAGTTCCCAAGAAGCCGAAGAACTGATGAAAGGGGAAATCCGCTACAAACGTGACGGGCGGATTGATTCCCTCTCGGCAAAGATCATTTTAGAACGGTATTTAAATCAGCTTAAAAAATAGTCTTTGGCTTCTGCCTCATCATCGGTGAGTGTGGCGAACTCCTCGTCGTTTTTCAATTTCTCTTTGATCTCTCTGGCACAATAGTCAAACGCGATTTTACGTGCGTGTTCCAAATCAAATAAAAAACCAAGACCACTGAATTGGTAGGGCTCTTCTTTTTCAATGCAGATCAAAAGGCCGTCGCAATGTTCTTCAAACTCTTCAACGATCTCACGATAGCGAATGTTGAATTCGGTCGCGTGCCAGCCGATTTGTTCTATGGTGGAGTCGGCAAAGCGGTCTATACCGTCTCCGCTCGTATCATCATACAAAGCGCGTTTTTGGTTAAATCCGATAATACTCTGCCAAGCGCCGAAAGCTTTGATCAAAAGTCGATCGTCGTCTTCGACAATACGGTAATTTGTTCCCAGCATTGAACTGATCGGACGGGATAGATCGCTGCTCAGTGGTGAAATAGGAGGTACTGAACCCTCGAAAATACTAATGAGCGATGATTCAAACGGTGCATAAACAATTTCGCCGCTATAGGAGATAGCAAACTCTTTTGCCGAATTCGCCGCGCGTAAAAAATCACTTTTGTTGACAATGATGATTTCGTTAAAAAGGTTGAATTTTCGCATCGTATGCATCCTGTTTTTTGGGTGAATTGTAACATGCGATCAATTATGCACCCTTAGAAGTCGATTTAGCGCAATGATCTAAGGGTGCGCTAATAAATTTTTATGCAAAAGTGGGGTATAATTCGCCAAATTTTAAGCCTATGAGCTTACTTTTAAGGACACCTTTATGGCATTGAACGTTTACTACGATAGAGATTGTAATATCGAAATTATCAAAAGCA
>NZ_JAEMQA010000050.1 GCF_022759005.1 Sulfuricurvum sp.
AAAACTTCTTCTCGTTGCTTTTTTTGAACACTAATGATCCCCCTTCCAGTTGATCCCATGCAAAGGGAAAATAGATCGAGGTTGAGGAGCTGAGATGGGAGAGCATTTGATGGTAGTCGATTTGGGTGAGGAGTTTATCGGTCTGTTCCAGCAGTTTCGGGGCGGCGGGATCGGTAGATCGACTCAGCTCTTCATGCAGAGAGAGGAGATTGGATTTGAGATCTTCTGCCATCGATTCTTTGAGAAAAGTCTCGGTAAGCAACTCTTTAGGATGGGTGAATTCTCCTAATTTGGCTTTGATAGCCGTGAGTTCTTTGCTCACATCATTTTGATCGATGGCTGTATTGAGCTGGGTTGTGAGTGTTTTTACCTCTTTGAGGGGGGATGTGTTGAGGTTTTTGAGCAGTTTTTCGATCGAATCAAGCAGTGCATTGGTCTTGGGGGCTTTGCTGGAGAGGAGTGTTCCATACAATTCGGACAACGTGGTTTTGATCTCTGGCAGTATGGTTTTAATTTCGGGGAGTGTGGAGAGTTGATCGAGTTTTGCGGCCAATACGGCAACCTCTTTGGAATATAGGGGATCGGTTTTGGCGATGAGCGATTGAATGGTCTCGGTGATTTTTTTGATCCCATTGGTGAGCTGGAGAGCGCTTTGCGGATTCGTGCTCGCTGTAGGCAAAGTGGGATTGGAGAGTAAAGCGGCGACATTGGTGTGGAGTGCTTTGGCTTCGTTGGTCGGTATTTTGGTGAGGAGCGATTTGAGTGTTTCGAGATTGTGTATCAGATCAGGTACTTTGTTGAGGGCGGCGGCAATTTTGGACTCCATTAACACACCGCTCGATGCAATCTGAGTTTTGAGATTTTGGGGATCAATGGCGGTAACGTTTTTGAGAAATTTTTCTAATACGGTCCTATTTTGAGCCATGTCAGGGGATGTTTTCATCTCTTTGAGAAGCGATTGAAACGTATCGGTGAAACTACCCATATTTTTAAATGCAGAGGAGTTTTTGAGCAGATCGAGCAGTGTTTGATCCGATTTGGAAGCGGTGGTTTTATCCTGAAAAACGGAAGTGAGGAGCGATTTGATGTCTTTTCCCTCTTTGAGGGTTTCAAGCTGTTCTGGGGTGGCATTTTTGATTGCATCGGCAAGGGCTTTATTCGTGTTGGGGAGGATAATATTGAGCCGCGCTTCCGGAGTTAAGTGTATCATGGGGAAAATGATAACATAGAATAATTTTATTTGGTTGAGATGTGAATAGGTCATGCGTTTCACAGTGTAGGAGATAAAACATGCAGTTTTTGTGGCATAAGGGTGTTTATCATTGGTATGCTATAATAGCGTACTTATTTGCGCCTACGGTTGGCGCGACTACACGAACTTGCCCTTAACTGCACTTTCACCCAAATTTTTTTCCATTTGCCTAAAACCGTCCTCAGTTGCGACTTTGGTTGGGCAGAACCACCAAAGGACTCTTTTTATGACATTCTCCGATTTAAACCTCAATACGTCATTGCTCAAAGCAATCAATGATCAAGGCTACACAACGCCAACACCCGTCCAAGCTCAAGCCATCCCTTATATCTTGGAAGGGCGCGATATGCTTGCGGGTGCCCAAACCGGTACGGGGAAAACGGCCGGATTTACGCTACCGCTTCTTCAAATTCTGAGTGATAAAAAAACCAGCAAGCCTCACCGAAAAATCCGTGCCCTGATCCTCACCCCTACGCGTGAATTGGCGGCTCAGGTGGGAGAGAGCGTTAAGCTTTACGGCAAATATCTTCCCCTCAAAAGCGCTGTTATTTTCGGCGGAGTAGGGATTACTCCCCAAATCACGATGCTTCGAAACGGGATCGATATCCTCATCGCCACTCCGGGGAGATTGTTGGATCACATAGGGCAGGGGACGGTTGATTTGAGTGGTGTCGAGGTATTCGTATTGGATGAAGCCGATCGAATGCTCGATATGGGATTTATTCGCGATATTCGCCGTGTGATTTCTATCTTGCCAAAAGGGCGTCAAAACCTCATGTTCTCGGCGACTTATTCCGATGAGATCAAAACTCTTGCCAATACATTGCTCCATACTCCTGCAGAGGTCGAAGTGGCACGCCGCAATACCTCCAGCGAATTGGTGAAGCAAAGCGTTATCTTGGTTGATTGCAAACGAAAAAGTGCTTTGTTGGGCGAACTGATCAGCAAAAACAAATGGGAACAGGTACTCGTCTTTACCCGTACCAAACACGGGGCGAATAAACTGAGTGAGTATTTTCAAAAAATCGGAATTACCGCAGCGGCGATCCACGGAAACAAAAGTCAAAGCGCCCGTACCAAAGCCCTCGATGATTTCAAAAAAAGGACAATTCGGGTATTGGTTGCAACCGATATCGCCGCGCGCGGGATCGACATCGATGCCTTGCCGCATGTGGTCAATTTCGAACTTCCGAACATTGCCGAGGATTATGTTCACCGAATCGGGCGGACAGGACGTGCCGGATGCGAGGGGGAAGCTCTATCGCTGGTGTGTGTCGATGAAGCCGACTATCTCAAAGGGATCGAAAAACTGATTAATAAAAAACTCGATAGTCGAATTATAGAAGGGTATGAACCCGATCCGTCCATCAAAGCCGAACCGATTCAACGTGGTCGCGGTGGCGGTAGCGGTGGAAACCGTGGCGGATCAGGCGGAGGAAATCGGAGTTCTAAGCCGGCTCAAAAACGTGAGGGCGGACGGCATGAATCATCGCGTCGTGATAGTAGTCGCCGATATTAAAATTGTTAAATTGTATATATTTACGTATTAAATTGGAAAAATGTAGCATTTAATGAATGAATTTATCTTGGAAAATGAGAATTTCCCCAAAGGGGAAAAAGAGGTTTATGTTCTAAATACGGCGATTTGAGCGGTGAGTTGTTCCGTCATTTGGTGTAAATGCTCAGCGGCAGCGGCGATCTCTTCGACACTTCGTGCATTAGAGGTTGAGAGTTCGTTGATATTTCCAATTTTATGAATGATCGATTCGGTCGTTGTCGCATTGGCTTGGGTATCATTGGAAAGTTTTTCGATAGCATTGACTGTATCCGCCAATGCGTTTACCGCCGTTTCGGTATGGCTATCCACTTCCGCGGAAGCTTGTACTAGACTTTCGATTCGCGCTGTGTTATGGTTCATCTGATCGGTAATGTCGTTGATTGACTGAACGATGACATTGACTGTCGCATTGGTCTCTACAAGACTTTTTTGAGTTCGTTCTGCAAGTTTGCGTACTTCATCCGCAACAACTGCAAATCCGCGACCGTGTTCACCCGCGCGCGCCGCTTCGATCGCTGCATTAAGGGCAAGAAGATTCGTTTGATCGGCAATGTCGGCGATTACCGTGAGGACTTGTTTCACTTGTGACGCCTCTTGGGAGAGGGAGTTGAGACGATCGTTGATCTCCCCTTCCATCTGTACCGTAATAGAGAGCTGTTCGATCGTATTGTGGAGTGCCGATTGTGCCTCTTGGAGATTTTCACGGGCACTGAGAGCTTTATTGCGTACACTTTGCGCTTCGAGCGCAGAGGCTTTCATCGCCTCTTTCATCTGATCGGATTCGAGTGTTGTTTGTGTGACGATTTTTGCCTCTTCTTCAGCGGCTCTTCCGATAGAGAGGGTTGTCGCGGATAACTCAGTGGAAACAGAGAGATTCTCGGCAGATGCGGAGCGGATCCCTTGGAACGCTTGGCGTAGAGTATTAACGAGGTCATTCATGTTGCGGCTCATTTGGGCGAGTTCATCGTTCCCTTCGATTTTTGTGGTGTGGGTGAAGTCTCGGTTTTGCGCAACGATACGAATGGTATCTTCCAAACGTCCGATAGAGCGTGTGATAGTTTGGATAATGAAATAGAAAGTTCCCATCATCACGATAATGCTCAGGACTACAATGACTTCCATGGTCGTTGCATTGGAATTTAATCTAGCGAGGTCTTTTTGCTCCATCGTTTTTACCAAATCGAGTTCATCTTTAATAATTTTTTTATGAATAGCGGCAGATTCTTTGGTAATTTTAGCCAATAGTTTTCCATCCGATGTCTCGGCAAAATCCTCGTGAAGCGTTTTTTCTTTGTACTTAGAAAGGATTTCAAGACGAGGTTTGTTCATATTTTCCCATGCATCAAGATTCAATTTCATCTGGGCAAGACGATCTTTATTCTCCTGGGATCGTGTCGTAGCTGCAAGGGAATCAATAGCTTTAGCTAATTTTTCAACCCGTGTATTATATTCATCCAATTTCTCTTGGGTAAAGAGGAGCTGATATCCTCTAAGCTCCATCATTGCACCGTTGGTATGCGCTCGAATATCCCCTAACAAAACCATACGTTCGGCTGTTCTGGCCGCATCTCTATTGTTGGAATAAGCCAAATATCCTAACATGACGAATGTCATAAAGCTGATAGCCATTAATGCGATCAGTTTCCCTTTGATGGTGGCTAAACTTATCACTGAATCTCCCTATTCTTCGGATTTTTAAAATCTTATCACATTTCCTATTAATTTAATGATCCGAAGAGAAGTTAAGTGATACCCGTTATTTAGTATGGGCAATTGAGTAACAGACATTAGAAGGATTTGAAATAGGCTAGCGTTTTTGGGAACTCTCTTTTGGTTGACGATCGGTCGCATTCATGGGTGGTGCTCTCCATTACATGAACGACATTTTCGAGTTCACGGTAGAGTTTTTCGTCTTTGGCTTGGGGCATAAATTTGTGGACGCGGATACGGCAATTTTCAAAAGGTTACTCTTCTTTTGGTTTTACTTGCTTGGGTTGCTGCTCTGGAGGCGGTCTTAGCTGGCTGTCTTTATACATTTTTGAGAGCTTTTGAAGCTCGGAATCCATCGTTTTTGGTGGAACCTTCGGCGGATTCAGAGGGAGGATAAAAGCTAAGAGGATAAAAACTAAGCTAAAAATAACGCCACTTAATAGCGCTAAAATGACTTTGAGTTTTTCATCATCCATAATAGCCTCCTTATTTTTGTATGGGAGCATTATAGCTGAAAATTATGACAGCTTTCCTGCGGAAACGAGGTGGTTAACTACGTCCATATTTTTCATGACGCGATTATAGTAGGTATAGTTGGCGGTTCCGCCGTTGTATCCGCTGATGGCACAAAAGTGATCCAAGCGTTGATTTTGAAGCAAAACGATGTAATGCGCTGCGACTTGTGCCGAGAGTCTAACATCCCCCAAAAGGCGTGCGGCGAGTTGGATGTCGTTGAGTTTATTAAGCCATGAAAGTTTTTTTACATTTTGGGAGACATGGCGTGCGGTTGCGACTTGAATCTGCATGGGACCAAGTGAAGCTTTAGTAAACGATTTTTTGTGCTTAAAATCTCCGATCGTATATTGACCGGCATCGCTTTCGGTGATACAGATGGCACTGAGAGTATTTTCATACGTTTTACCGTTTTTATCCGGAATTGATTTCGCAACATCACGGACAGTCTGTAAAACATGGAGCTGTTTTTTAGTCATCGGATCAGCAAAAAGAGACATTGCAAATAGTAAAATGAGTGAAAGAAATTTCAAAATTTACTCCTCAAAAATGGAATGTGAAATTTTAGGGTACTGGGAAAGATATAACAATGGTGTTAACTTTTTAAATGAATCAGTTAAGAAAAAGTAATAGAAAATGGGGGTATTCTACCGCATGTCGGGAATCCCTTGATTAAGATTAAGCAAAAATACGGTTGTGAACCGTTTTTAAATGTTAAAAATATCCCTGTTGATTTAAGTTTCAGGGTAAAAATTTTTCTAAAAGTATCAAAAAAAAGGAAAAAAATAACGTACATGAGTAAAAATGAAACAAAAATTGTCCGATTACTATTTTTCATTCTCGCAATTGCCCCTTTACATGCTGAAATAACAATTGGCTTACTCTCTTCTATTGAAAGCAATGCCAAACAGACGCTTCTGTATCAAAATCGGGTAATTCCATGTGAGCCTTTCGGTATTGTTACGCTTGAAAAAATGGTTCAAAATGGAGCATCGCCTCAGGAGTGTAAAAAGGCGGTAGAAACATTTTATGCCTCTCACCCCCATCGACGACAATTTGCCCGCGAACATTTGATTTTACAGCAATCGTATCATTATGAGACCATTCCCGAAGGGTGTGTCCTATATGCCAACGGTACCGAAACCTACAGTGAAATGCTTTTGCGAAACGGCTTGGCATTGGTTGATCCTGCATTTGATCAAAACGAGTGGAACGCAAAACTCAAACGAGCTGAAGCAGGTGCTGAAAAAGAGAGTCAAGGACTTCACGAAACCTTGATTCGGAAATGGTGTATAAAAGAGGAGAAATGAGTGTTAGCGACGCTCATCGTTTGAGGTGAGATAAATCCAGTACTCTTTATGGCTTTTCCCTTGATCGAGAAAATAGAGCTGCAATATTGCAACCCGATAGAGGGTAATCATCATTTTAGCGTAAGGAAAAGCAAGGGAGAGCCCCAACCACCACGGTTGGACACGGTCTCCTTTTGAAAGCATCATCTCTTCGACGCCGATATTTTTACTCAGGTAAAGTCCAAATGCGATGGAAAATACAAAATTGAGTATCAGTCCAAAAATCGCATAGGCAAAAAAATCGGGAGAGTCGAAATCGATCATACTGGCTTACTCTTTATAGTTTTTGATAGCGTCTTCAAGGATTTTGGTAGCGGCCGCTTTGTCTTCAAACCCTTTTACTTTTACCCATTTGCCCGGTTCGAGCATTTTATAGGTTTCAAAGAAGTTTTTGATTTTTGCCAACGTATGTTTTGGAATATCGTTTAGATCTTGGATCTCTTCGAATGTCGGATCAATTTTTGATGTCGGAACGGCAAGCAATTTTTCATCGATACCGCTTTCATCTTCCATAATCAATACACCGACAAGACGGCAGTTGGTTACACACCCCTCAACCATCGGATACTCGGTAAGGATTAAGATGTCGGCTGGATCACCGTCTTGGGAAAGAGTTTTGTTGACAAAACCGTAGTTTGCAGGATAGTACATCGCCGAGTGCATCACACGATCAAGTACCAAAGCACCGCTCTCTTTTTCTACTTCGTATTTAATGTTTGAACCGCATGCGATTTCGATAATCGCTTTAACTTTATCAGGGTTTTCGCCGTAACCGATTTTACTAAGATCCATAAGATACCTCTGTGTATAAAATAGTGAGGCGGATTGTAACGAAAGAAACTAAAAGGTTCATTGAAAAAAGGCTCAGTAAATCTATTTTAATGAACTTTATACTAAAATAGGGCATCGTGTAAAGATTACGCGTGCAAACTAAATCAGGGGGTATCGAATGGCATTACTCAAAAAAGTAATGAACTATTTGACAATGTTTCAATCCAAAAATGCCCCGGAATCTCAGAACTTTGCAAGTGAAGCGGCGATTGCGTCATCAGATGATCGTGCAGAAGGTGCGAAAGTAGCGGCAATTGCTGCGGCATTGCATCACCACGATTTGGAAAACAACGATACGCGAGCAAAAGTAGCGGCGATCGCGGCTGCGCTTCATCATCATGAACTTGAAAATTCACAAAACGGTGGATTATTAGGAATTGCGGCTGTTATAGCGGCAATCCATCACCGTCATAATACTAAGAAGTAGGGATTACGTACATGGCAAAAAAATACATCGATGTGATGGACACTACGTTTCGTGACGGGTTTCAATCCGTTTTTGGCGGACGGGTGTTGATGGAAGATTTCTTCCCTGCAGTCGAAGCGGCCAAAGAGGCGGGAATCCGACATTTTGAATTTGGAGGCGGTGCCCGTTTCCAAAGCCTTTTTTTCTATTTGAATGAAAATGCATTTGATATGATGGATCGTTTCCGCTCTATCGTAGGTCCGGATGCGAATCTTCAAACCCTTGCACGCGGTGTTAATACCGTTATGCTTGATACCGGAAGTCGAGAAATGGTCGACTTGCATGCCAAAATGTTCAAAAAACACGGGACAACTACGATCCGTAACTTTGATGCACTGAACGATGTTGAAAACTTGAAATATTCGGGTGAGCGTATCGTTCATCACGGATTGAAGCACGAAGTGGTTGTAACCATGATGGATCTTCCTCCAGGGTGTGTCGGAGCGCATGACGTTGCGTTTTATGAAAAAACGCTTCGTGAAATTTTGGATTCGGGTATTCCGTACAGCTCAATCTGTTTCAAGGATGCAAGCGGAACATCAAGCCCGCAAAAAGTGTACGAAACACTGCAAATGGCTCGCCGTTTGGTTCCTGAGGGGACACACCTTCGTCTGCATACCCATGAGACAGCGGGTGTGAGTGTCGGATGTTACCTTGCGGCATTGGATGCAGGGGTTGATGGTATTGATATGGCGGCGGCTCCGGTGAGCGGCGGTACATCACAACCGGATATTTTGACGATGCTTCACGCGGTAAAAGGGAAAAACTTTGACCTCGGCGGACTTGATGTCGAAAAAATTCTCAAATACGAAGATGTTCTTCAGGAGTGTTTGAGCGACTACTTTATGCCGCCGGAAGCGACGCAGGTTTCTCCGTTGATTCCGTTTTCTCCGATGCCGGGGGGAGCACTGACTGCGAATACGCAGATGATGCGTGACAACAATATGCTTGATCGCTATCCGGAAGTTATCCGTGCGATGCGTGAAGTGGTTGAGAAAGGGGGATATGGAACGTCTGTTACCCCAGTTTCGCAGTTTTACTTCCAACAAGCCCTTAATAATGCGTTGATGGGGCCATGGAAAAAAATCGCACCGGGTTATGGGAAAATGGTATTGGGTTACTTCGGTAAAACACCGACCGAGCCAGATCCGGAAGTCGTCCGTATCGCTCATGAGCAACTCAAACTTGAGCCGACAACCGAAAATGCGATCGATATTGCCGATCGTGACGAAACCAAATCAATCGCCTATTGGACTAAGCGTTTGAATGACGAAGGGATTGAAGCTACCGATGAAAATATTTTCATCGCTGCTTCATGCGATGTCAAAGGGATTGCATTCCTCAAAGGGGAGGCAACCGTAAATGTCCGAAAAAATAGCCCGAAAACGGCAGAAAACAATCAATCAAATCAATCACAACAGGAGAATCTTCTTATGGCAAACGGAACATACACAGTAATCGTAGACGGACAATCATATAACGTACAAATCGTAGGCGGAAACGCAACCGTCGTTCAAGCTGCACCTGCAGCGGTAGTAGCAGCGCCGGCAACACCTGCGGCGGCGGCTCCAGCAGCAGCACCTGCTGTAAACGCAAACGCTATCTGTGCGGAACTTCCGGGTTCAGTATTCAAACTCGTTGCTGCAGTTGGTGACAGTGTGAATGCAGGTGACAAGATTATGATTCTTGAAGCGATGAAAATGGAGATTGACATTGTTGCTCCGCGTAACGGAAAAGTGACTTCTATCAATGTTCAAGTGAACGATAAAATCGAAGCAGGCCAAGTATTGGCGGTAGTCGAGTAAGTTCTCTTCTTACTCTCCCTTAATGGGGGAGTAACTTTCCTGATTCTGCACCCATCTTTTCTACAATAAGAGCCAAAATATTTTCACTTTTTGTTTTGTCGATAAACCCGTCTGCTCCCAAGCTGGACGCTTCGCGTTTATTGTTATCCCCAGTCATTGAGCTGTTAACGATAATCGGGATTGATTTGGTTTGCGGATTCGCTTTGAGGCGCTGGATTACGGTAAACCCTGACATCTCCGGCATCTCAATATCGGTAACGATGGCTGGTATCGCTGCTGGATTAGGGTGTTTGGCAATGAAATTGAGCAAATCGCGTCCATTGTTAAAAATCTGATAATCGATATGGGCGTGTTCGAAAATTTGTCGTAAATGGTGCTGAGCCGTTTTGGAATCTTCGGCGATCAGAACGACACCGTTTTTGAGCTTATCCGGAATAACGAGATTTTGGATTGCTTTTGATGTCGCATCGACATTGACCATCGCTTGCGGGATGACATCGGCCAAAAGTTTTTCGTAGTCGAGGATCAAACATAAACTCCCATCATCGAGACGTGTATCGTTGACCACTAGTCCATCATCTCCGAGACGGTAGCTGTCCGGCGCGTGCATTTCGTGCCAGTTTTTCTTGACGACGCGGTAGGCAAACATAATCCGTATTCCGATGATGATGCCGTTAAAATCACAGATGAGAAGATTAGAGGCTTTGCGTTTCTCATTTGAGAGCTCTACACCGAGCCATTTTGGAAGATTTAAAATAGGGATTTGAAGTTCGCGCAAAACGATGGTTCCCTCCAACAGAGGATGGGCTCCTGGAATTTGGGTGAGGTGGTGGCGTTTGGATTCAACGACTTCACGGGTTTTAAAAACATTGATAGCATAATAAGGTGATTCTTCTGCGGAATCGATTTTAAAAACCAACAGTTGAACTTCATTGTTTTTGGCCAGATTGGTAGCAGCATCAACGTGTTCTAGCAAAGACATAGTGACCTCGAAATATTTATATTCTTTAATCATATCTAATTCAGGGGTTTTTTTTACTAAAAACGTAAGGGTGTGATAGGTAAAATGTGGCAATCATGTTCAATAATTGCTAATTACGAAAGAAAATTGATGGAAATAAATCCAACCACAGCCTGTCCTCTTGATTGTTACGATGCCTGTCGTGTCGTATTGGATGAAAAAGGGAAACTCAAAGGGGACAAAACACATCCCGTTACACGAGGGTATTTGTGTCCGAATCTCAACCATTTTCATGAGCAGATCCGTCTAAGTGTACCCACTTATAAAGGGGAAGAGATTTCAATGGAATGCGCTGTTGAAATACTCACGAATACCTTGAATACAACCAAGCCAAGCGAGACGCTCTATTATAGAGGAAGCGGAAATGTGGGGATGATGCAGCGCTCGGTTGAGCATTTTTTTGCCTCATTCGGTGCGGTTGGGACTTCGGGAAGTTTGTGTGACGGAGCGGGTGAAGCGGGAATCATTGCCGGACGTGGCAACAATGAGATTCTCTCACCGCAAATGATTGAGAAAAGCGAGGTTGTGATTGTCTGGGGGCGTAATCTTCATACGACCCATTCGCATCTTCTCCCGTTCTTAGAAGGGAAGATCATCGTTGTTATTGACCCGGTGAAAACGTATATAGCCGAAAAAGCGGATTTGCATATTCAGATCAAACCCCATTGCGATTTGCAGTTGGCATTGTTGTTAAGCCGTTTTGCATTAATCGAGGGATTGCACGATGAAGCGTTTTTGGAAGCGCATGCAAGCAGTTATAACGATTTCTATGAATTGAGCCAAGGTCTCCGAATAAAAGCGACACTCGATGCGATTGATGTTTCTTTGGGGGAAATCGGGACGGTTTTGGAACTGATGAAAGGAAAAAAAACGCTCATTCTTATCGGTGTCGGTGTTCAAAAATACCGAAACGGTGCGGACGTAGTGCGTGCGATTGACGGATTCGGCGCCATTATGGGGCTGTTCGGCAAAGAGGGATGCGGGGTAAGTTATTTAGGAAACTCTCTGCAAGGGGTTGAACTTCCCTTTAAAACGATTTCGAAGCGGGTGAGTAAGCCGAGTGTTGATTTTTCGAAGTATAATTGTATTTTTATTCAAGGATCCAATCCTTTGGCGCAGATGCCCGATAGCAATAGAGTCAGAAAATCGTTTGAAGATTCAGAACTGAGTGTCTATTTTGGTTTATACGAGAATGAAACTTCCCGTGCGGCAGATTTGGTGATTCCGGCGAAGAGCTTTTTGGAAAAGAGCGATTTTCGCAGTTCATACGGTGATTATACGTTTCAAGAGATGCCGCAACTGTGTACGAGTGAGATCGGTATCAGTGAATACGCATTGACAAAACGCTTGTGCGATGCGTTTGGTATCGCGTTTGAGAGTGAAGAGTATTATTTGGATTTTTTTCGGCGTCAAATTGATGTTGAATCGGGGGTAGGGTATCGTCATTCGCGACCTAAAATCCCCTACGAAGAGGGATTTGAAAACGGTGAATTCGAGTTTTTGGAGGAAATCGATTTTGGCAATGATACGACCGAAGGGTTTTATCTCATTACGTCGAAGCACTCAAAAGCACTTAACTCACAGTTCAAACGTCCAGAAGGTGTGTATCTCCATCCTGAAGCCGGATTTGAGGAGGGCGAGACACTTACCCTTTCGTCTGCGTATGGAAAGGTGGATATGATCGCACACTACGACACAAGGCTCAGGCGAGACTGTATTTTGATCTATTCGGGGACCCCTAATGTGAATGTACTCACACCCTCATTGCTCAGCTATGAAGGGGAGAGTGCGGTGTATCAAGAAATTAAAATAAAGGTAACAAAACAATGACACAAAATTTTGAAAACTATGTATTACCGACCTACGGACGACAAAACGTCAGTTTCGTATCGGGGAAAAATGCGACGCTGATCGATTCGGAAGGGAAAGAGTATGTCGATTTTGCCGCAGGGATCGCCGTGTGCAGTGTGGGGCACTCCAATGATCGCCTCACCAAAGCGATTTGCGATCAAGCAAGCAAAGTGATCCATGTCTCAAACCTCTACTACATCGAGCCGCAAGCCGAGTGTGCACGCCGTATCGTAGAACTCAGCGGCTATGACATGAAATGCTTTTTCGGTAACAGCGGTGCCGAAGCGAACGAGGGGGCGATCAAAATCGCACGCAAATACGGAGAGGTAGAGGGACAACCAAAACGCTATAAAATTATTACCCTCGATCACTCATTCCACGGACGTACCATTACGGCGCTCAAGGCAACGGGACAAGAGTCGATGCACAACTATTTCGGTCCGTTTCCAGACGGATTCGTCTATGCCAAAAATATCGATGAGATTGAATCGCTGTTGGACGATCATACGGTAGCGGTGATGATCGAGCTCGTACAAGGGGAGGGGGGAGTTCAGCCCCAAGATCGTGCCAAGGTGCAAGCATTAGCGGCACTCCTCAAATCGCGCGATATTTTGCTGATGGTGGACGAAGTTCAGACGGGGATCTATCGCACGGGTGAGTTTTTGGCATCCAATCTCTATGAGATTGAACCCGATGTTATCACCTTGGCAAAAGGGCTGGGCGGCGGTGTGCCGATCGGTGTGGTGATGACCGGCAAAAAAGATATTTTTGCTCCGGGTGACCACGGTTCGACCTTTGGCGGAAACTATCTCTCAACCGCAGCGGCAAATGAAGTACTCGATATTCTCGAAGAGCTAAAAGGCAGCGGCGAACTCGATGAACATCTTCTCTATTTTGAAACAGCATTGGCGAAATTTGCTTCATCCCATCCGGCGATTTTTTTAGAACACGTCGGGCTTGGGATGATGCGCGGACTTCGTGTGTGTGATGCGGATACGCTGGGTAAAGTGATCAATGCCGCACGTCAAGCGGGAGTGATCGTCCTCAAAGCAGGACGTAATACGCTTCGTTTCTTGCCGCCGCTCACCATTACCAAAGCCGATATTGATGAGGGGTTTGTCCGTCTTGAAAAAGCGATCGCGACACTCTAAGGAAATACGTGCAATTTAGTCATTACATGAACGATTGGCTTTATGGAGCCGATGGGTATTATGCCACGTATCGCCCGATCGGAAAGAGCGGGGACTTTTACACGGCGGTGAGCACCTCTAAATTTTTCGGGGGGGCGATTGCCAACCATATCCTCAAGCGTCTTGATGAGGGATTTTTGCGTCCCGATTCGCTGATCTGTGAGATCGGTGCTCATCATGGCTACTTGTTGGCGGATATTATCGAGTTTATCCATACCCTTCGTCCACAACTGCTCCAAACGCTCCGTTTCGGTATCGTAGAACGGTTCGAAAATCTAAGAACGGCACAGAAGCGCTATTTTGACGAGTCGTTCGGCAATGCGATCGTACTGGAACACTATAGTGACCTTGCGGAGCTGAATGAAACGTCTACCTTTTTTGTTGCGAATGAGATTTTTGACGCATTCGGATGTGAACTTTTTTACAAAGGGAAGATAGCCCGCGTCGAAAACCATGAAATTATTTTTGATGTCGACGATCCTAAAATTACGGCATTGGCTGAAAAATATAAGCAAGATCGAGGGGAAATCACATTAGGATACGAATCGTTTGCCGAGGCGATGAAACACTCTTCGAAACGTTTTGAATTTATGAGTTTCGATTACGGGGAGTTGGAAGCACGGAGTGATTTTTCGATCCGCGTTTATCAAAACCACCAAACCTTTCCTCTGTTTGATGAAGCGCTGAACCGCTCCGAAGCGTTCGGCAAAAGCGATATTACGTACGATGTGAACTTTGAGCATGTCAAAGAGGCGTACGAGACACAAGGGATCACCTGTGTGCAGTATGCGACACAACTGGTGGCATTGGTGGAGATGGGGATTTTAGACCTCTTGGCGATACTAAAAGAGCATGCAGGGGATGAGATTTATACCCAAGAGCTTGAAAAAGTGAAAATTTTGATTACCCCCTCGTTGATGGGAGAACGGTTCAAAATGATACGGTTTGTTCAGGAATAATAATGATACGTTTTTTTCTTTTCTGCTGGTTTGCCGTCGTATCTGCTTTCGGCGGTGTTTTACACGATGCGGCGTATGAGGGGGATGGAGAAAAGATCAAAGCTTATATGGCGTCCAAACATGATGTCGATGAGCAAAACGCGGCGGGATTGAGCGCACTCCATGTGGCGATCAAGATGGGTGATCTGAAAATTGCGCAGTTGCTGCTCGATAACGGTGCAGATATTAATGCGCAGGATTTTAACGGCTATACCCCTTTGATTTTAGCGGTCAAGATGCGTAATCTGGAGTTGGTGACGTTTGTCGTAACGCACGGTGCCGATGTCAATCTTGCGAACAAAGACGGTGTTACTCCGCTCCATCAAGCGGCGTTTAGCGGGAATGAAGCGGTGGTTGATTTCTTGCTCAAAGCCAAAGCTGATCCCCACCTCAAAAATAATGACGGTGCAACCGCGTACGATTTCGCGATCGCCAAGAAAAATTTTCAAATCGCACAATTAATTCGAATGTCGATGTAGGAGAGGGTATGCAGATAAAAGTAAACGGTGAAATGAGAGAGATGGCGGAAGGGTCGAGTATGCTCGATCTAATTCGCTCATTAGGGGTGGAAGAGCGTGTAATGGCCTCGGCGCTGAACATGGAGATCATCAAACAAGATGCATGGGATAAGACCCTCCTCAAAGAGGGCGATACGATAGAGCTACTCGATTTTGTCGGGGGAGGGTGATTTAGTTTTCACCATGTGTGGCGGCTAATAGCTTGTCGTATTTGGTTTTGAGGATCAGATACTCTTTGTTCAAATCTTCATACGCTTTTTTGTAATCGATGTCGTACTCATTGCCGGTAGTCTCATGCTGTGGCTGAGACGCTGATCCGTTCATGACAATATAGGTTACCTCTTTGCCGTTTTCCTCTTTGACGACCGTCGGCAACTCTCCGCTCATCGTTTTTTTGATGACATTAAATGTACTGATATGATGTTTGGATGCATATTTTTGAATGCTCATGAGTTCTTGCATACATATTACCTTATTAAGAGATAGGATTCTAACGCAACAACGGCAATCGCGTACTCACCGTCATGGGTGATCGAAACCGAGAGAGACGTGATTCCAAAGCGTTGTGTTACACTCTCGGAGAGGGAGATGATCGGTGAGCCTTTGGGGGTTTTAGAGAGGGTGATGTCATGAAAGCCGCAATCGCTGCCGATACCGCATCCGAGTGCCTTGGCGCACGCCTCTTTGGCCGCCCAAAAGCCTGCCGCGTTGCGATAATTTTTGATGAGAGTGATCTCAGTATCGGATAAAAATTTTTGAAGTCCCCGATCGCCGAAACGCTCCATAAGGCGTTTCATCCGGTCGGTTTTGATGAGGTCGATGCCGATCATTGCACCACGAAGTCGGTAAAGTAGACGTTTTTTACTTTGCCGTCTTTGAGACGCATGTTAAGTTCGTTCACGATTTGCTCTTTGAGTTTCTCTTTACCTTTCACGGTAGAGATCTCTTCGAGCGATTTCGAACTTAAAACGCGGATGATAATGTCACGGAAGACCGGTTTTTTCTCTTCCAACTCTGGAGAGAGCTCTTTTCCTTCCATCTCAAGATCCATTTCGCATTTGAGATAGCGGCGACCGCTCTCAGAGAGGAGGTTGACGGTAAACGTTTCCAACGGGAACATCAATCCCACTTCCGTAGAAGCTACTTCTCCGCCGTGACCTCCACCTTCAGCGGCTTTTTCACCTTCAGCCCCATGCGCTTCCGCGGCTACTTCGGTTTTTTCCTTTTTACCTGCTTCAGCTTCGGCGTCGTGATTGCTCATCATCAAAAAGCCGACAACCCCGCCGATGATCAAAATGAGTACGAGTACGGCAATGATAATAATGAGGAGCATATTCCCCGATTTTTTCTTACCTTCTTCTTCGTTATTTTCGTGTTCTTCTTTTTCTTTATCAGCCATCCATAGCTCCTAATAAAAGTTTGTTCTCTATTGTAGCGTGAAAGTGATGAATTTTGCCACGGCACTAATGTAAATTTTGGTAAACTTAGCGTATGAAAACGAGGATTTAAGTATGGTAGAGAAAATTTTAGGGTATATCGGGCGGCCATTTGTCCAATCGTATGAGATTGTAGAACGGTTCGGAATTTTTATTTTATTTCAAGTCAAACTGTTTCGACTCTATCCTCACATTCTCAAACGTCCCAAAATTTTACTGGGTCAAATCGAAACGGTAGGGATGGGGTGCATGGGAGTTATCACCCTGACGGCACTTTTTACCGGTATGGTGGAAGCAATTCAACTGTACAACGGGTTTCATCAATTCGGGGCAGAAAATTTTACGGGATACACAATATTTTATTCGATAACCCGAGAATTGGGTCCTGTTTTTGCCTCACTGATGCTGATTTCACGCTCTATCAGCGCGATGGCGGCGGAATTGGGGACGATGCGGGTAAGTGAGCAGATTGATGCGATCGATATTTTAGGGGTTGATTCCAAGGGGTATTTGATAACACCGCGTATTGTCGCTACGGTGATCTCCTTACCGCTGTTGGTCATTTGGTTCGATTTTGTCTCGATCAGTGCGGCATATCTCATTTCAACGGGTGTTTTAGGGATTAATCCGATTGCTTACCAAGATGTTTTGATGCGTTTGGGCGAATTTGATGATATTATGACCGGAGTTATTAAAGCGGCGGTATTTGGCTTTATCGTCAGTTCGATCGGAAGTTATATCGGCTACCACACGAACGGTGGAGCCCGCGGAGTAGGGCAATCGACGATTTACGCCGTTGTTTATTCGGCAGTCGCGATTTTTGTGGCTAACTACTTTTTATCGGCTTTGTTTTTGTACTTGGATATGTAAAGCGGGGAAAATCAATCCCCCAACTCACTTAGAGGGCGGAACTCATACGTATCGGGATCATAGTACTCGATAGCACCCGTCTCAATATCGTAGTACCATCCGTGGATAAAGAGTTTCTCCTCTTCTACCAGTTTTTTGACATACGGATAGGTGAGAAGATTTTCGATTTGGGTAACGATAGAGAGCCGTTCCGTAGCACGGAGCAACTCTTTGTGCGGAGCGTTTTCTCCTAATGCTACCATTGCCATCGATTTGGCTTTTTCTCCGAGGGTCAGCCATTTGGCGGTATGGATCATCGAGGTATCGCATGAGGATTTGTAGAGTGCTTCGATCGCACCGCAGTGAGAATGGCCGCAAATGATGATTTCGGAAACCTCCAAAACTAACACCGCATACTCGATCCCCGCCGCAGTGGAGTGAAAATCTTCATCGGGTTTATGGGGGGCGACGAAATTGCCGACGTTGCGGACGACAAACAGATCCCCCGGATTTGATTGGACAATGAGATCGGGGATAACCCGAGAATCGGAGCATCCGATGAAAAGTGCACGGGGATTTTGCCCCTCTTTAACGAGGTTTAGGAGCTGGGTTTCATGTTTTTTAAAATAGGTTTGTTGAAACGTTTCATTGCCGTCGGCAAACTCTTTTAGGCGCTGGACGCTTAGATCGGCGGCATTCTTGCTTAACGGCACGCTTCAATTCCTAGCTTTTTGATAATGGCATCGTATACTTTGCCCCCTTCTCGATCGCAATCGTCGTGATATTCGATCGTAATCATCCGTTTTCCCTCGGTGACCGAACCGCCGTAAATGTTCGGTTTTAGAGAGCACAGCGATGTGTACTCGGCAATCGCTTCTTCAATCATTTGGTGTTCTTCTTCAGTCGAATAGGCAAGTGAGAGCTTTGTGTATCGCTCTTCGGATTTATGATCAGCTACAATAGAACATACTGGCATAAAATATCCTTCGTTTGTAATGGGTAATTATACGGAAATTTTGGTTAAAACCACTCTAACAGCTTACTAACTTCGTCAATTTCGTAACATTTTATCGCGGTTTTCTCGATCGGTTTTTTCGGGATGAGGGCTTTTGTGATCTGCTGAGATGCTGCTTCTTTGAGGCGTTGATCGAGTTGATACACCTCTCGAATATCCCCTACGAGGGAGACTTCGCCGATAAAAACCGTCTCTTTGGAGATGGCGCGGTTGCGAAAACTGCTGATGATTGCGGCAAGAATCGCCAAATCGGCGGAGGTTTCGGTAATTTTGATTCCTCCGGTGATATTGATGAATACGTCGTAGCTGTTGAGGGGGATTTCGAGTTTGCGCTCCAGCAGGGCAAGAAGCATGTTGAGACGGTTGTTCTCAAATCCCGTCGCTTGACGTTTCGGATTGGGGGCGTGGGTATCGCTCACGAGCGCTTGGACTTCGAGGACGATCGGTCGTGTTCCTTCCATGATGACGGTGAGTGCCGAGCCACTTTGGGATTTTGTACGGTTGAAAAAGCGCGAGGAGAGATCTTTTGCCGAGACCAGCCCATCATGCCGCATCTCGAAAACACCGATCTCGCTGGTGGGACCGAAACGGTTTTTGAATCCGCGTAATATTCGGAGTTCATGTCCGCTATCCCCTTCGAAATAGAGAACTACGTCTACCATGTGCTCCAATACACGCGGACCGGCGATGGATCCCTCTTTGGTGATATGACCGATGATGAAGATGGCGATTTTCCGCTCTTTGGCGATCCGCATCAAATCAAAGGTGATTTGGCGTACCTGCGTCACCGATCCCGGTGCGGAGGCGATGGTCTCGGAGTAGAGGGTTTGGATGGAGTCGATGATGATGCACTCATAGGCGCGTTCATGCAGTTCTGCGAGAACCTGCTCCAACCGTATTTCGGCGAGGAGATAGAGGTTGTCAACATTGGCTCCCAGGCGGTTGGCCCGCAGTTTGATCTGTCCTTCGCTCTCTTCTCCTGATACATAGAGGACGTTACGGTTTTGTTTGGCGAGGTTAGAGCCGATTTTGAGCAAGAGGGTTGATTTGCCGACCCCGGGACTCCCTCCTATGAGGACAAGTGATCCGGGGACGACTCCTCCTCCGAGAACCATATCGAGTTCGGCATCGTCACTGCTGAAACGCTCTGTGTGTTCTTCGACGATTTGGGTGATCTCTTTGGCTTTTGTCACTCCTGAACCTGACGATGCAGAGGTGAGTTTGATGATCTCCTGCTGTTGTTCATTCAGCTCGACAAACGATTCCCATGCACCGCAGTTGGTACATTTTCCCATCCATTTTGGAGTCGTAAATCCGCAGTGTTGACATTCGAAGAGGATGTTTTTTTTCTTGGCCATAAATTAATGTTCTTTTGTGTATTAGGGTAGAGTATTTTTTTATTGTATCGAAGCAAACGTCAATTGCAGATTTAAAGAGGACTTTTCTGCTATTATTAAAAATATTTTTTAACGCGAAAGGATCGATTGTGCTAAATTTAGGGGATAAATAACTAAAAGAGGGTACCGTATAGAATCGGGAGTGATTTTAAAAAGTGCGAGGGTGTATATGGCAATTTTAAACCGTGAAATAGAATTTTTGGGGACGAGCGGAACGCAAACACCCGAGCAGGGAACGACAAGTATCCGTGTATCCAAACATTGCGTGATTGACGCAGGAAATCTCATCCGTCGGATGGGACGGGATATTTATGATGTTGAGCATATTTTCTTAAGGGCACCTCTAATAACCCCATTGGGAGTTAGCTAAAAGTACCCACTTGAT
>NZ_JAEMQA010000061.1 GCF_022759005.1 Sulfuricurvum sp.
TTCATTTAAATGATCCTCGTTCGATCGAGTCTAATAGTGAGCGCGCTGAATCAGAGTTGGATTCGCCGATATAAGCTTGTAATGTTTTTTTGGCTTGTTCGGTTTTTCCGAGTTTTACAAGAGATTTTGCAAAAATAATCCAACTTTCATCCATTTTATTGTTGATACTGTTTGTTTTTAAAGCAAAATTATAGGCATCCGCATAATTTTCGTGATCGTAATAATAGCGTGCGATAAAAAGCCCTAAATTCGGGTTCGAGGTCTCTTTAAAACGGCGTTCTACGCTTTCAATATCAATTTTAGTTTCGTTATTTCGGTTGACACTTAATGCTTTATCATTAGAAGTTACTGACGGAGGAGCTTTTAGTGGTGGTTTCAGCGGTGACGAATCGGGAACATTTAAAACTTTTGGCACGGGTGGATTTTGAACAATGGGTTTTACAGGGTGCAGCGGAACAGATTCGACAGGTTGTACTGTGTCAGAAAGTTGAGACTGAAACGATTGTACAAAATTCATGGAAGGTTCTAAAATGGTTTGCAATGCTTCTGTTTT
Organism: Sulfuricurvum sp.; assembly: GCF_022759005.1. Classification (GTDB taxonomy): domain Bacteria; phylum Campylobacterota; class Campylobacteria; order Campylobacterales; family Sulfurimonadaceae; genus Sulfuricurvum. The sequence goes on from NZ_JAEMQA010000061.1 coordinate 554, forward strand.
TTGTATTGGAATATTTTGTGATTTTGCTACATTGGCAATAGCTTTTTTAACCATCTGCGGTTTCTCATTCGTATGATTATAAAGTGAGATACCGATTAGTATGGTAATGATTGTCAATAATCCCAGTGTATAGGGAAGATACGTTTTTATTTTATACTTTATCCAGCGTCTCTCTAAATTACGGACATCAAGCATGGATCAATCCTGTATGGATAGCTGCCATCTCTATCCATTTCGGTTTAAGGGCATTGTATTTAATCAGCGTAGGGTGATGCTCTTCATACCAACAATATAGACTAAACAATGAAAAAAGTAATTTGTTCGTATCCCGATAATTTCCTTTGGTTAATGAGGTAATGAGCTTCATATTTTTATCATTGAACATATTGGCTACGTCAAAACAATTGGCTTTGAGCAATTTTTTTTGAATATAGACTTTAAGCTCTTCGGACGTAGCATTTTGGAGCTCTATACTTTCCCAGATGCGGGTTTGAAAATGTTCTTTTGCGATGATATCTTCTTGATCAGTTTTATGGAGGGTAATAACAAATTTAATAGCACGTGCATCGGAAATAAGACGAATTTTTTCCATCAGAGATGAACTATAAAGTTGTGCTTCATCCAATAAAACAATCGGAACTTCGGGATAAGCAACGGCTTCGGCAATTTCTAAAAAGCGGGTTAATGTCATAACTTCGCGGGGAGAATGCCCGAAAATTCGCTGTGCCAAAACCCGCAAAAAATCGGCTTCATCTACAATGGGTACATCAAACATCAAGACTTTTTGTTGTTTGGAAAGATCATGATGCAGTTTGTGGAGCAGCATACTTTTTCCAGTGCCGGGACGGCCATATAAAAGTATCATCTTAAGAGGCTTTTGTACCGAATTTTTGAGTGATTGGTACATATGGGAGACACTGTCAATTTGGACATAGTCACGAGGATTGACTGTATCCAAAAAAAGATCACGGGGCTTTGAGAAAAGAGAATTCTCCATCCGTTATTTGCTATCCTCTTTCATTTCAGCAATTTCTTCTTGTTGTTTTTTTGCCAATTCTGCTTTTTCGAGGGATTCTTTTTCCATTGCATTGCTGATATGGGTATATCCCAAATCTGCTATTTTTAAATTTGAGCCGTCTCGTTTGACGATATGAGGTTCGATGACCAACACCATCTCTTCCGTTTTTTTGGTAACTCCCTCACGTTTAAAAAGCATTCCCAAGCCAGGAATGTCTCCTAATAGAGGGACTTTATTTGTTGCAACGTCATTTTTAGTGCTAATTAAGCCTCCCATAATAACAGTGCTGCCATCTTTTACAGTTATGACGGATGAAATTTGACGGCGGCTCAAATCGGGTGGCATAGAGCGTGTTGAATTGTCTATTGAGAGTTGGCTTGCTACATCCGAAATAGATGGGTTAATACGTAAAGTGATACTTCCATCATCAGAAATTTCAGGTGTAATATCGAGTAAAACTCCTGAGAAAACAGAGCTTACGACTTCAGAAGTAGCTTGTTGCGCGGTTGTCCCTCCCGCAAGAGTAGAAGTGCTGGTTGTTTTGTAAAAGAGTTCAGTTCCGGATGTAATGAGTGCCGGCTGATTGTTAAGTGTCAAGATTTTTGGATTTGAGATAGAGTAAACATCCCCTTGCGTCTTTAAAAATTTTATCACTTCTCCTAAGTGCCCTTTTGCCCCCAATTGAAAGATGCTCATAATACTATTTGGAGTTCCAGTAATAGTGCTAATTGGAGCAATAATATTACTGCTGCTACTCCCACTGCTGGTTGAACTTGATCCTGTAAATGAGGTAACATTTTTGGTATTATATGAGTTAAATCCAATATCAATGTTTTGGAGTGCATAGAGCTGTGACCAATCAATACCGGTGGTGCTTCCGTCGGAGAATACAACACTGTACATTTTGACATCGATCAGAACCTGTGTCTGCATTTTTTTCTGTAACTCTTCAATGTATTTATCTAAACGCTGAATCTGCTTTCCTGTGGCTGTTACGGTAATTAAACCTGCAGCTTTATTAATATAAATATTATGCAGATCGTTCGCTGTTGTATTTTTATCGGTAGATGCAAGGAGATCTTGTTTTTGTCGATAATCATCTTCAGGACGACTGAGTATATTTTTAATTTCTAAATCCAATTCATTCCAAAATCTAACCTCATCTTTCGAAGATATATTGGTTCCTGATTCAGATGATGACCCTGTTCCGGATGAAGTTTTGGTAGTGCTTCCTGAAGTTTGTCCAGCAGTATTGCCGGTATTAGAACTTAACCGAATATTCGTGCTACCTGTCCCTTTTCGCTCTCCGATAATATAATCGATTTGGTAGGTTTTTGTCGTTAAATAGGAGATTTTAAGAATGTTGTTTTGAAGAGTGTATTGAAGATTGTTTTCTTTAATGATTAAATCCAAAACCTCATTAATCGTCAAATTTTTGAGGAATGTCTTATTCATCGGTTTTTTTAAGATCTCTTCGGCTTGCTGATCTGTTACGATGACGCTCATTCCGCATTCATCGCTGATTTGATCAACAAACTCACCGACACTGGTCCCTTTGACGGATGAGATATTGAAAAGCTCATAGGTACAATCTGCCTGTAGTGATGGAGATAAGAGTGCAGCCGTGGCAACGGATAACATAAACGCTCGCGCATGGTGTTTAATTACAGATGTCATGATACTTTCCTATTGTGTAATGATTTTGATGTTGTTGTTTTGTTTTGTCAAAAACAAAATAAGCTTTTGATCTTTTGGTCCATTCAATAAAACGGAATTTGGCTTGATCTCTTGAAGGGTATACGCGCGAACGTGATCCCCGACTTTGTACCATTTTCCGTTTATAAGAACAGATTTATTCATCATCGCAAGCAAGCGTAATGGCTCTTCAATAATTTTTGGTGCTGAAACCGTAGACCCCAACTTAGGAGGTGGCAGTAGCGAACCGCTTTTAATAACGGGAACTGGTTTTTTCATTTTCATTGGATCGCGTAACGCATTGATAAAACCATCCGGAACACCGATGCGAGTCGGAAGAATCGCTTGTATTTGCTCATCAACCCATGCAAGTTCCTTATCACTGTTGGGCTGAGTTGTGATGGTCGTAGTTGGTGGTGTCGCAGGCGAAACTGCTGCCAAAAGACCGGTTGCCAATAAAAGAGTTATAAGGATGTAATGTTTCATTGTCTTACAATCCCCCATACTGAAATATTTAGATCCGCTTTGAGCTTCTCATCTGCCGTTATATTAAAATCATGAAGGTCAACAACCAGTTGACTTTGCTCCAAGGCATTGATGAATTTCAAGGTGTTTTTATACGGAGCTTCTGACGTAATGGTGATGTCTAGTACGTGTCCGAAAGAGCTATTGTCAGTTTGAAGAACATTTTTAAAGCTCGCTAATTTAACTTTATTGTTACGTGCGAATTGGGATATTGAATTAAGGTATGCTCCCCATACCTTATCATCATAATATAAAGACGAAATTTGCTCTAACTGCTCTTTGATATACGTATTGTATTGGATGTATCGCGCATGTTCTTGTTCCAATGCAACCGTCTCTTGCTCTAGCTGTGTAATTTTCTCCGGCGGATTTGCACTTAGATATTCTTTGTCATGATTTAGTTTTGTTTCGATATTTACCGCTTTTTCATGGGAAGTTTGAAAACTTGCTTCTGAACTTTCCCACAGGAATAGGTAAGAAAATGCAAATAAAGACGCAAAAATCATGACGAATAGCATCATTTTGTCGCGTTCATTTTTAGCAGACAAGGTCTGATCTAATGCGTAAAGGTAATCTTCAATTTGCAGTTTCATTTGATTACCGCCTTTAGTTCACTAAGATAGGATTTTTGTTCATCATCGTATGAAATGAGTTCAAGATTGAAGGTGTATCGATCACGCTTGCTTTCAGTTAAATGTTTGAGCAATGCCGTAATGTTCTGTGTACTTGAGGATGTTAATCCAAAAGCAAATGTTTTAGTATTATTCAGATCTTCACTGTACTTGATGGTTTTGAGCTGAACTCGATATTGATTGAAACTTTGGGTAAAGTCTGCCAAAATTTTAGCTTTCATCGGATAGTCAACTTTTTTCTCATGTACTTTGATCAAAGTGTCTTGCTTTTGTTTGTAAGCCGTTTTTTGCTCATCCAATAGTTTCTGTGCGGCATTTTTATTGGCTAATTTTAAATTAACCGTATTTTCTCGCGTCGTTTTTTCAATATGAACTTGTTCGTACTCTTTGGTCAAAACAGCGTGTCGGAACTCTTCAAAGTATGAAAGACCCCAATAAACGCCTGGATAAAGGAGTGCTGCAGCTAACGCGGCGGCTGTGACTAAAATAAGTTTTCCGCTATCTCGTTTGGCAAATGGAGGAGGACGATGGAATATGGTGAAATTACACTCATAGCGCTCATCTGATTCAAGTCTTCCATATAGGTGGAGTAACTGATGAATCTGATCAACAATTTGTCCGTTTGTATTAAATCCGTAATCAAAATCCAGCGGAGCCGTTTTAATCCCAAGATAGGTTTGTGCATATTCATCCAAACCTATGACTTTTCCGACTCCCGTACCGATAAAGATTTCATCGAATTTTTTGATGTCATAAGCCCGTTTTGCATAGGTTATGACATCACTGATATGGAGAAAAATTTCTCCGAATAGCTTAATAAGATTTTTTTGATATTCCGGATTTGAAGTATTTAATCCATCATTCGCCAGTATGGTTTCAAAAGCGATTAGGTCAATTTGTTCTCCTAAAAGTTCACAGAAACGCTCGTGCATTTGTTTGAGAGAAAATTTTAATGACTTCGCATAAATAAATTCTTGCTCGTTATAAATACAGAAAAAAGCATCGTTTTCTTGGAAATAAACAAAACAATGAGCATCATTGGAATCAATATGCCCTTTGACGTATAATGATTTTAGTAAGAGCGGTACAGGAACGATTTGATCGAGATATTTGAGTTTTTCAATGACCGGTGAAAATTCTTGTTCAAGCGTTAAGGGATCAACGACAAAGACATGAAAGAATCGGTCTCCTTCAGCCCCTCTGTGTATGGCTTCAATATATTTGATATGGTATTCAATTGCCATATCCAAAGCAAGCTCTTCATAGACTTTATTTTCAAGAGCATCATAAATATCATCCTCGGGGATATTTTTACTGATTCCGATGAGTGTTGATATAAACCCTTTTGTATTTAAGAAAGAGAGTGCATATTGCTCTTTTGAAAAAGAGGGAGAAGATGTTTTGGAGATAGTATTAAATGTCCCTACGTAGTAATCACCCCTGTAAGGGTTGACTGATACGATGGTTGAATAGGTTTGCTGTTTGCTTTTACTCATCCTCTATCCTATTTAAAATGTACCAGAATCATTCCGCAAAAACGGTTCTGCTGGTAAAATTCGATCCGATAACTCTTGTTAGTCGTATCGATTGAGTATTTTGAATCTAAATCTTTTAATCCGATACGAAGGTTACTTTCATCTTCTACACCGCTTTGTGTGAACCCGATGATATTAACCCTTGTGTTTTTATCGTTGTTGACAACTTCAAAATCGGCATTAACAAAAAAATCTGAAGCAAAATGAATTTTTTTCATCTCTCCATCCGCTAGAACGGTTATGGGATCTGAACAAAACTCTTTTACATGGTAACTTGGGATAAGGGAACTTATTTTTTTGTTACCGATATAAAGATCAAATTGTCCGTTATTTTTCTGTACACTTCCCAATGGATGGGCGAATTTAAACTCGTTTCGATCTGATTGTAGCGGAATGAAACTTAAACTGTTTTTTAAATTTTTTAAATTTAAGTAAAAATTGTTGTTAATGGTTAAATTTTCATCATTAGTGAGTAATTCTTGGATTGAATCAAGGGTGAGATCGAATGAACGGGTATATTTTATTCCCATTAGCTTCATGTAACATTCAATGGCATTGAGCTGGTAAAAAACCTTTTCATGGAGAGTAGGGAGTTGTTTGCTTGTTTCGATTGCAAAAGCAGGCTTGTTATGGGAAACGGCAAAAAAAGTGAGTGAGTGTTTCATTGCTTCATCATTAAATCGGGTATTGGTGTTGCGGACATCAAAGAAATGATGATTTTCTATGAGGGTGCGATTAAGTTCTTCGTTTACTTTTACGGCAATCTTTTTTAGATTGCCGTAGGGGTGTTCTGTATTAAGAACATCCTGATCAATAACGCATGTTTGTCCCCATGAATTTGGATTAAATATGGTATTGAGATGCTCTTTACGGTAAAAACCGTGTCCGTCATGCAAATTTAAAATCAGATCGACTTGTTTTTCAGTAATAATGCTTTGAATGCTTTGCACCGTCTCGATATCCGGATCGTTTGGATCGATATCCGCAAATTTCCGGTTCATATCTCCATTAATTCCTCGACTGTTTTGTTGAATGCTGGGGCGGTTAAGATCGGGAACGATCCAAAGATTCCCTTCATCGACAGTATAGTAATGAGCTAGGATTGCCGCTGAAAAGTATCCTCCCGGTTCATTGCCGTGTATCCCTCCGATGACAAGCAGGGTCGGTGTCTTTAGCGGAGAAGTCTCTTTTTTGATAAAGTTAAATGGAAGGGCATAAAGAGAAGTAAATAACAAAAAGGGAAGAAAAACGGAAAAATACATCAGTTATTCTTCCGTAAGAATCGATATCGACTGATTCGGGTTGAGTCGAACTAAAAGCGATTTTTCTCCTTCGAATTTATGGCTATCGCTAACATAGAGCTGATTAAACGTCACCCAAAAAAGGTTCTGTTTTTCTCCTGGGTACGGAATAATATTGAGATGATCCAATAATATTGTTTTATCTTCGTTTTTGCTGAATATTCGTTCTTTATACGCTTTGAATTGTGAGAAGTTCATTCCATCTGATCGCTTGAAAGAGGGGTCGTACGATGCTAGGTAGGTATCAAGGTCGTTGTATGTCCATGCGTATTTCCACTGATGCAGCCCAGCTAAAATAGCTGAGTATGCTGCTGAGCTTACCCCTTGTTTTAAAGAAGAGTCGATTATCAGGAGGGTATTGGCAGGGTTGATGGATTGATCCAATTGGATGAGATCGTTATTGTTGATCGCAATACACCCTTTGGTAAAAGGATCTCTGGTACCGTTTAAGGGGACACCGTGTATCCATATCCCAGTACCATTTTTACCGCGAATACGGTCATACAGATTCGGATAGGAGGTTACAAATGCCATAGGACCGTAAAATGGATCGACTTGACGTTTTTTTTCAACCAAGGTGTAAATACCGATGGGAGTTTTGAGATCTCCTGCAACGACTTTGTCACCTGCGTTTTTACCCGTAAAAGCGTTGAACCTTTTTTTGAGAGAAAAACGTTTTTGTGCATCAGGCACATAGAGTTCTAATACCCCTTTGTCTTTACTGCATGTTAACAAAGCACATGTCCGTTCAAAATAACCAAAACGAAGATCTTTGTTGAACACGGATCCGCTCCAATAGGATGGAACATTCATTTGTGTGTCAAATAACTTCTTACCTCCACTTTTATAAAGCATAAGACTCTCTGACGAGAAAAGAGATACTGTGCATAGTGAAATAAAGAGAAGTTTTACCATTCGTAACCTAAATCAGTGAGAAATTTTTTATCGCTTGTCCACCCTTTTTTGACAGAGACGAACAATTCGAGATAAACGGGTTTGGATACGAGCCGTTCGATTTTTTCTCGGGCGTTTTGACCAATTCGTTTGATTGCTGCCCCCCCCTTGCCGATGATAATCCCTTTTTGGGAATCTTTTTCGACGATAATGGTTGCACGAATATGCTCAACAGGCTCGTCTTCATCGATTTTATCGATGATTACATCCGATTCATACGGAATCTCATCGCTAATATTATCAAAAATTGCTTCACGGATGAACTCTTTGTAGATGGTACGTATCATTTCGGTTGTAATGTCTTCAGGATCATACAAATATGGAGATTCGTCCAGATGTTTGACGATTGTATCCAAAAGATCTTTTTTACCGACATTTTTATTGACGGACATGGGGATGAGAGCTAAAAAATGGTCGCTGAACCGATTGTACTCCCCGATTTTTTTGAGGAGCTCCGCTTGGGAAATTTGGTCAATTTTGCTCAGAACAATAATATGTTTGCGTTTATTGGAATTGAGTTCTAAAAATTTTTCATAATGGATCGTCTTATCGGATGCCGGAGCGAGATAGACCACGAGATCGCAATCCCCGATTGCCTTGAGCGCCTCTTCGAGCATGTATTGATTGAGAAGTTTTTCGGCTTGATGCAACCCTGGAGTATCGACAAAAATAATTTGATCGTCATTGTGCATGACGATGGCGTTGGAGCGTTTACGGGTTGCATTGGCTTTTTGGCTGACAAGGGCAATTTTTTCCCCTAAAATCCAGTTCATTAGGGTGCTTTTACCAGCATTTGGGCGTCCTACGAGAGCGACAAAACCTGCTTTATTCATTTTGTTATGCCTTTAAGGGATATAGCGAGCGAGGTCTTCATCCCCAACCAGCGGGGATAAAATAGTATTTACACTCTCTTTTGTAACGGTTATCGTTTCATTTTTGTGTAAATGGGCATTGAAACTGATCTCTTCCAATACTTTTTCAACCACGGTATGCAGTCGTCGTGCTCCGATGTCTTCGGTTTTTTCATTCGCCATTTGAGCATAATGAGCAATGGCATGTATGGCTGAATCTTCAAACTCTAAAGTAACTGCTTCGGTGCTTAGGAGCGCTTTGTATTGTTCCAGCAGCGAGTTTTTAGGTTTTGTAAGAATCAATTTGACTAGAGCCTCTTCATTGAGTGCGCTTTGATAAGTTCGCCTTTACGCTGAGACAAATGCTCTTCGAACATATCAAAAAGGTTAAACGCATCGGCGGTAGAACCGGCAAAACCGGCCAAAACCTCTCCGTTATGGAGCGCTCTGATTTTGTTTGCATTGTTTTTGAGTACGGTTTGACCGAATGTGACTTGACCATCTCCGCCGATGACGGCTTTGTTTTTGCCTCGGTATGCGAGAATGGTCGTGGCGTAAACATCCGATCATTCCCCTTTGATCTCAAGGTGAAGTGTTGCGTGGATGCCATGACCAAGTTTCAAATCAAGATCGTGCAATCCGGTTGTTTTGATTCCGTGTTTTGCATCGAGCTCTTTTTTGTCAATCTCGATATTGTGTTGCGCTTTTAAAGCGTCGGAAATCTCTTCTTTGGTGACGGCACCGAAGAGATGACCGGTATTGCCGAGTTTTTTGACAATCGTTACTTTAATATCGGCAAGCTGCGCTTTGATCGCATTGAGTCGTTCGATCTCAGCGGCTTCATTGGCTGCTTTTTTCTTTTGTTCCGACTCGTATTTTTTTAAGACTTCGTTAGTTGCGGCAAGAGCGAGCCCTTTGCCGATCAAAAAGTTTTTGCCATACCCGTCGGCAACGTCTTTGATCTCACCTGCTTTTCCGACCCCTTTGACATCTTTTGTCAATAATACTTTCATAAATAATCCTTCGATTAGCCGCGAACAATTTTGCCGCTGTAGCCGACGATACCGTGCGCGAGATTGGAAACTTTGGTGTATCCCATGTCAGTCAAAATACGTTGACAGTGGGCACTTCGGCTTCCTACGTGACAATACACGATGATATGTTCGTCTTTTTCCAGTTTGGATTCGTTGAGTGTTTGGAAGAAACTGCTGGTCGGTACCAAGACATCGGCTCCGTCAATACGTCCCATTTTCCACTCCATCCACTCACGAACGTCGACAACTTTGAATTTAACCATACCGAGTTCGCGTGCTTCGAACAAAGCGGTCAATTCATCGCTGTCAAGATCGCTTTTGTGTAAGAGCATTTCACACTCTTCTTTGGTTAATCCGCGAGAATGCTGGTGAGTAACCTCTTCAATTCCCATCTCCATGCGCATAGCTGCCGCATATTCAGGAGTACAGAAAATTTGACAATGACACACTCCCTCAGTTGGAATCTCTTTTTCGATTGCGGTCGTACATGGGCAGAGGCGATTATCGCTACTTTGATATTTTCCATCCACTTCTTCTACCATATAACAAGGGCAAAAACGTTTTCCGTACATCATTTTGTTGCGGGCAAGTCCGAGTTGGACGCCCTCATTAATCTCTTCTTGAGGATTATAAGACCAATTGAATTGGCTGATAACTTTATCGGTAAATTTGATGGTTTTTTCGAGTTCCGCTTGGAACTCAGGTGAATTCATATCGATTTTGATGATACTCATGTATAAACTCCTTATTTATTTTTTCGCGCTTTTCCGGCAATGATAAAACGAAGCGCATTGAGTTTGATAAATCCTGCAGCATCTTTTTGATCATAAACCGCATCTTCTTCGAATGTACAGTAATCGGCATTGAACAACGATATATCTGAACTACGTCCGACCACCATCACATTCCCTTTGTAGAGTTTTAAACGTACGGTTCCGCGAACGTTTTCTTGTGTTTTGTCGATAGCGGCTTGGAGCATTTCGCGTTCAGGTGAGAACCAAAAGCCGTTATAGATCAGTTTTGCGTAACGCGGCATCATTTCATCTTTGAGGTGAGCCGCTTCACGATCCAATGTGATCGATTCGATAGCACGGTGTGCTCTGATCATGATGGTTCCGCCCGGTGTTTCGTAACAACCGCGGCTTTTCATTCCGACATAGCGATTTTCAACGATGTCGGCACGACCGATACCGTGGCGTCCCGCGATGATATTGAGTTGTTCAAGCATGACAGCCGGTGATAGCTCTTTACCGTTTAGGCTGATTGGATCACCTTTTTCGTAGCCGATTTCGATGTATTCAGGCTCATCCGGAGCATTTTCGGGAGATACCGTCCAACGCCACATACTCTCTTCCGGTTCTGCAGCGGGATCTTCGAGGATCCCCCCCTCATACGAGATGTGCAAGAGGTTTGCATCCATTGAGTATGGAGACTTTTTACCGCTCATTTCGATTTTGATGCCGTGTTCTGCAGCATAGGCAAGAAGTTTTTCGCGAGAGTTAAGATCCCATTCGCGCCATGGAGCGATGATCGTGAGGGCACTGTTTTGACCGAGGTATCCCATCTCAAAACGGACTTGGTCGTTCCCTTTTCCGGTTGCACCGTGACTGACCGCATCGGCATTCGTGATACGGGCGATCTCTGCTTGGCGTTTCGCGATCAACGGACGTGCGATAGAGGTTCCGAGCAAATATTCACCCTCATAAATGGCGTTGGCACGGAACATGGGGAAGACGTAATCGCGTACGAATTCTTCGCGCAAATCTTCGATATAAATATTTTCCGGTTTGATACCGAGGCTAATCGCTTTGGCACGAGCCGGTTCTACCTCTTCGCCTTGACCGATGTCTGCGGTAAAGGTAACCACTTCACATTTGTACTCATCTTGGAGCCATTTTAAAATAACACTTGTATCCAACCCGCCGGAATAGGCAAGAACTACTTTTTTAACCTCTTTTTTCATGCATGCATCCTTATCATTGATACCCAGACTCCACATCGGTGTGAAGTGAATAGCGCGATTCTATCAAAAAAAGGGTGAGAAAAGGGTTAAAATTTGAGATTTAAGGAAGAGGGCGTTTCTGTCTGCGTAGATTTGAGAAAGTTGATATTGTTTTTGATCTGTTGGAGCGTATGCGCGGTTTGTGCTTTTTCACGCTCAATAAAGGTTTTGACTTGCATTAAAAGATACGAAGCTTCTTCCATCTGAGCGATAGTATCAAATTGAGGCATTTCATCTAAAAGCTCAGAAATGGCCTTGCTATCTTCTAAAACCAAAGCTGTTTTAAGCTCGGTTAGCCACATCGGTGCTCTCTTTCCACGCTTCTAACAATCCTTTGAAAACCTGATTAACTTCATCAAGTTTTGAAGTATCGTTATAAAGATTTGCTTCTACGAGAAGTCGAAGCTGGTGGGTATATAATCCCGCCAAGTAGAGGGAGACTTCTCCGTGGTTGAAATCGAGAATATTGATTAATTCAGTAATTACGGCATTAGAACGGTTGACCCAATAGGTGCGTCTTTCAATATTATTTTCTTGTATCGAACGCTTTGCTTGCATATTGAAACGCAAAACCCCCTCATACATCATTTGAATCAATTTCTCTGGCGATTCAACTCCGATGTTATTTTGTGTATAGGCACTGTATGCAAGATTGGAAGTCATAAAAATCCTTTAAATTTTAAAAAAATAATAATGTATCGTTTTTGTTGTTTGATGCGTAAAATGGTAAAAAATCACCCTTTTTGATCGAAAATCAATCCGTTGACTTCTTGCATTTTAGGTAAAAGTGCTTTCGCTTGCTCTGCCGGAAACCGACGAAGCATATGATTGCTTTTTGTATCTATTACCGATACATAAAAATCATCCGACGCATTGTCGAACCCGAATCTTAGTGTCGTATTAAACGGATTCAGAGATTGATTGAGCTGATCAATCAATTTTTTAATATCGTCTTGAGAAGATGTTTTTGCTGTCTTTTGTTCAGTGCTTGCTTGTGTAGCTTGATCTTGTTGAATTTGTGCTTTTTGTATCTGTTGAACACTTTGTGTTGTAGGAACATCTGCAACACTTTTGGGGGCTGTTGTCTGTGCCTGTTGCATTTTTGCAGTCGTTTGAAAAATTTCCATCGTAACTCTCCTTGCGTAATTATGAGGCAATTGTTACTTCTAAATCGTCCTATAAAACAAAAACTTTAATATCTTCCGTGGTAATCTTCCGTTTATGAACCGTTATATCACTCTTTTACGCAATGAACCTCTGTTGCGTAGGCTATCACTCATTCAACTGCTTGCCTATTTCGGAGCATGGTTTAGCAATGTAGCGATTTATACACTCCTCATACAAATGGGAGCAGATGCCAAAACGATTGCCATGGTTGCGGCACTTCATTTTTTGCCGGGAGTATTTCAAGCACCTTTTAGCGGAGTTATTTTAGATCGCATCCATCCGAAAAAATTGATGATACTTTTGACATCGATAGAGATCGCATGTACCCTCACATTGATTAGGGTCGATAGCGTTGATTTGGTATGGCTATTATATTTACTCGTATTTATTCGAATGGGAGCGTCAAGCTTCCACTTTACGGTTGAAATGTCTCTTTTGCCGAGAATTTTGGAAGGGAAAGCACTTCAAGCCGCTAATGAGATTCATTCTATGATTTGGTCGATCTCGTATACGTTTGGGATGACCTTGAGCGGTTTGGTGGTGTATTGGATTGGCATTAGAGCCGCTTTTTTACTCGATGCCGCACTGTTTGGGATTGTTTTATTGCTGTTGTTTTCCCTAGAAATTGAGATTGAATTTATCCGCAACGGTGGAAAAATAAGTGATATGATGAGAGATGCTTTCAGTTATATTCGACAAACACCGATAGTGCTTCATTTGATGCTGTTGCATGCGGTGATCGGGTTTACGGCGTTTGATGCTTTGGTCGCTTTAGCGGCAAAGCATTATTATGCTCAGATTGTAGCGGTCTCTTTAGGAATCGGATTGCTCAATGCAGCACGTGCCGTCGGGTTGGTTATTGGACCGATGGTGTTGGGACATTGGATAAATAACCGCCGTTTGGGGTGGCTATTTTTGGCTGGCGGCGGAGCCATCTCTTTGTGGGCATCGACAATAGATAATTTTTACGGCTCACTTGGCGCTTCTGTTGTGGTTGGATTTGTAACAACGACACTGTGGTCATATACTTATACACTCCTCCAACATCATACGAATAGTGATTTTTATGGTCGGGTAATCGCGTATAATGACATGGTTTTTTTATTGATCGGTGCGGCAGTTTCTTTTTTAATAGGGTATTTAGCCTCTTTAGGAATCTCATTACCGACCATAACTTTTATGATTGCCGGTGTCTTTTCTCTGGCATCAATATATTATGTGTGGATACGTAAAACGTATAATCTTAAGGAACTCGAATGAAAAATGAAATGATATTTGAATCGGGAGGGAAGCAGATTGATTTAACGAAATTAACTCGACTGTATCCAGCCGTTTTAGTTCATGCAGGAGGAGAAAGCGCTTCGGTATCTTTGGAGTGGGCGCAGATGAAAGCAGATCAAATTAGTGTGGAAGCTTATCTCTTGGTATGTGATTTTGATCCACTTGGAGAGGTTCCGATAAATCGTATTGAACTTCGGTACCAGACACAAGAAGAGCTTTTTCAAGCTATGGAAGAGATTGCAGGACGTATCCGACATTAAGAATCATTATTTCTCTTGGGCAAGAAGTTCTTTGTATTGCTCTTCGACGATTTTTAGGCGGTTGCGATCAGGCATTTTACGTGATGCGATATAGCCGATAATTTCACCGGCTTCATTGAGTTTTGGAACGATATGGACGACAACCCAGTAAAAACTTACCGTCTTTGCGAAGATTTTTAACGTACCCTTCCCAAATTTTACCGCTTTCGATCACTTTCCACATCCCCTCAAAAGCCGCTTTTGGCATATCGGGATGGCGCAATAGACTGTGTGGTTGTCCAACGGCTTCGGTTGCGGTATAGCCTGTCATTTCGGTAAATTTTCGGTTAACGTAGGTAATAATACCTTTTGTGTCAGTTTCTGAAATTAAGCTTCTTCCATCGAATAACACTTCTTCGTTGACCGGAGCAGGGCGTTTCATAAGGCATATCCTAAACATAGAATTAAATAATGTGATTATAGCGTGATGATTATTGAAATAAAAGTTAAATGGAGATTATGTTCTGTATAATTTTCGTGATTACTCAACTTATAAATGTTATGGTGGCGACATGGAACATTCTCAAGCGGCTTTATTTATCGATCGTAATGACAAGGGCTACCGTATTGGACTGAGTATGTTTGAACCTTATGGATTGAAGGGGTGGTTTTGTGAACTTGAAGCAGATCCCGCTCATCCGTATGGAAGTATAGATCGGGTATTGCATCTTCTTTTTGTGGTAAATGCTGCTTACCTTACAATCGGAGCGACATCTCGCGTTTTTTTTGACGAAATAGCCGATAATTTTTCGATGTTTGAGTATACGTATGACTCTCGAACTTTTACGATAGAGGAGCAAAACGATCTTTTTAAACAAGCTTTTGTCATTTCTTCTCTTCTGAGCCCGATTGAGCATCTTAGTCTTGAGAATAAACCTCTTTGTGTACAGGCACTAGCACTTATCTCCGATCACTTTCTTCAAAACGATACAAACCGTTGCGCTATACCGATGGGATTAGAGACAGTCGATTTGATGGAACTGGGCAATAATGCTCTCGAACAGCTTGAAGTGATTAATATGGATTCGCGTATGCCGAACATTGCGAAAATGATGTTGAACATGGCAACCCCGATGGGAAAACGACTGGGGCGTTTTCGCTTGTTTTTGCCAATCAAAGATATGCGCGAACTGAATCGACGGTACGATTGGATTGAAACACTTAATCCTCATGCATCATGGATAAAGGAACGCTTGTCGCACATAGATGATTTGGAACTGCTTTGGTGGAATCTACAAAATCGCAAGCCTGATACCGTACAAAATTTTTTACATTCTATCGCTAATGTCCGTGAAATAGAACTCTATTGTCAAAAGCATAAATTAATTTCGGTATTACCGAATGAGGGGATAGAAGAGGGGTGGGAAATCGAGCTTCGAAATCACTTCAACGAACGTGAATGGTTATCGTCTCAAACCTCTAAAATACGTAATACGATCGATTGGATTTCCCAAATCGACGTAGCAGTAACCTCTGCTGTCAATGCACAGAAATATTGCCTGATCCGTCCAAACATTGTTGAGACGCACAAAGAGAATTTTTTGCAATTAAGCGGATTGCGCCACTTGTTGGTAGAAGCCCAAGGGATTGAATACGTTCCCAATGATATTGTCATGGGGGATCGCGATTATCTCGATCTCCCGTATCCCGATACCGTGATGCTTGACTCCAAAGTACATGATGGAGCCAATATTCGGGGTGTATTGCTGTATGGAATTAATTCCAGCGGGAAATCATCGTTGATGAAAAGTATCGGCATAGCTGCTATTTTGGCGCAAAGCGGATTTTATGTCCCTGTGAAGACGATGAAATTTTCGTTATTCGATGCTATTTTTACCCGCATCCAATCACGCGATAACGTTGCCAAATCGCTCTCTGCATTCGGTGTTGAGATGTTAGAACTGAATGCCATTTTTAGCCGTTCTACCTCAAAAACGCTTGTGTTGGGAGATGAAATCAGTCATGGTACGGAAACTCTTTCGGCTGTCTCGATCGTTGCGAGTACGATTATGGAATTGTCTCAAAAAGGATGCTTGTTTTTGATGACTACCCATTTGCATCAACTCTCGATGATTAGTGAGCTGAGTGCACTGCGTGAAGTGGTGCATTTGCATTTGAGCGTCCGTTATGATGAAGAGCGAGATCGACTGATCTATGATCGGATATTAAAAGCGGGGAGAGGAAGCAGTGTTTACGGTTTGGAATTTGCCGAATCGCTTCATATGAACGCTCATTTTTTGACCAATGCGAAACGGTTGCGTGAAAAATTGGCAAAAGAGTACGATGTGCTTGAACTTGGTAACCAGAAAGAATACATTAAACGCTACCGCGAAGTTGTTGCGAGTGAGTGCGTTATTTGCGGTGCCTTGGTCCGTAATATGCCAAAAAATATTCACTCCAAAGAACATCACCATCTTATACCTTTATGTGAAACGCATTCTCGTGACGTTTCACAAGGCAAAATCAAACTGCAAGGCTTTATAATGACGTCACAAGGTTTGCGTCTGGAGTATGAGACGCAGTTAAAAGAGGATTAGCATTGAACGTAATTGATTTATTTAAAAAGCTTTTGGAATCGCCGAGCGTTACCCCAGAAGACGGCGGTATTTTTAATTTTTTAGAAGAGTATTTGAAAGGGTTTACATTTATCCGTATCGATCGTGAAGGGGTAAAAAATCTTTTTGCCTACCGTCGTTTCGGAGAGGGAAAGCACCTCTGTTTTGCGGGGCATGTGGATGTTGTCCCTGCAGGTGAAGGATGGAGTAGTGATCCGTTTATTGCAACCGAAAAAGGGGGCTATATCTATGCCAGGGGTGCGCAGGACATGAAAAGCGGTGTGGCGGCATTTACCCAAGCGTTGAAAGAGGCTGAAGCTTTTAGTGGAACCCTCTCGATCCTCCTGACCTCTGATGAAGAGGGACCGGCGAAGTTTGGAACAGTCGAGGTTCTGGCCTATCTCAAAGAGCATGATCTTCTCCCTGATTCGGTTGTTGTTGCCGAACCGACATGTGAAACACAATTCGGAGATGCGATCAAAGTCGGGCGACGCGGATCGATAAACGGTGTTATCGAGATTATAGGGAAACAGGGACACGCCGCTTACCCTGAAAAAGCGATCAATCCGGTTCATCAAATCGCACCGGTATTATCCAACATCGCAGGGGCTTTTTTGGATAAGGGGGATGAGTACTTCGCCCCGAGTCAACTTGTCATTACCGACATCCGTGCAGGGATCGAGACGACTAATGTTTCTCCCGGAAAATTGAAGATGATGTTCAATGTCCGCAACTCAACCCGTACCGATCAAGACAGCATCAGAGCTTTTATCGATGCTCATCTTGGCGGCATGGATTATACGCTCACCTTGGACCAATCAGCCTATCCGTTTGTGACCGATGCAAATACGACTATCGTTCGGACTCTGTCGAATGCGATTGAAGAGGTGTGTAACCTTAAGCCTAAAAATTCGACGGCCGGGGGAACCTCCGATGCCCGCTTTGTGGCCGCGTACGGTATCGATGTCATCGAATTCGGTGTTATCAATGACACGATTCATGCTCCTAATGAGCGAACTTCGATTGCGGAAGTCAAAAATCTTTATGCTGTTTTTACAAAGTTGATTCATAATTTTCGGTAAAATTTCGTTTTTCAAAAGGTAAACAATGAAAAAATGGGCGCTATTAGCATTAATGGTAGTTAATCTCTTTTCTGCCGACATCGCTTGGAATGATACGTATGAACAAGCACAGGCGAAAGCGAAAAAAGAGTCCAAACCTCTATTGGTACTTATTACGAGTGAGCAGTGCCGATGGTGTCGTAAATTTGAAGCCACTACCCTTCAAGATGAAGATGTCATATCGAAATTGAATTCCAAATTTGTGTCCGTTCATGTAACACGCGATAAAAGTGCTTATCCGAAAAATCTCACAGCCAAAATGGTACCGATGAGCTACTTTTTGGATGAAAACGGAAAAGTGATCTATTCGATGCCCGGATACTGGCCGGTGGATGATTTTCAGTCCATTCTTGACGATGCGTTGTCAAAATACAAAAAATAGGAGAAAACAAGATGATTAAAAATGTTCAAACTACGAATGCCCCTGCAGCGATTGGACCGTATTCTCAAGCGATGATTGCAAATGGTATGGTCTTTACCTCCGGTCAAATTGCACTGACTCCAGCTGGTGAGATGGTGGGTGGGGACGTAAGTGCTCAATGCACTCAAGTAATCGCGAATCTCAAAGCAGTTTTGGAAGCGGCGGGAAGCTCTTTTGACAAAGTGATTAAAACGACAATCTTTTTGGCAGATATGGATGATTTCGCAGCGGTTAATGCAATTTATGGCGAAGCATTCGGCGAACACAAACCTGCCCGCTCTACCGTAGCCGTGAAAACGTTACCGAAAAATGCACTTGTTGAAATCGACGCTATCGCTTTAATCTAAGCTTAAATTATGTTCGGCTATAATTCGCCACTTTTTGTAGACTTGTAAGTAAGGAACGCTAATGTACGCAATTATCAAAAACGGCGGAAAACAGTATAAAGTTCAAGAGGGTGATATCCTTTTGTTCGATAAAATGGGTCTTGAGCCTAAATCAACCGTCGAAATCAAAGAAGTTCTTGCCGTAAATAACGGTGAACTTAAAACCGGTACCCCATTTGTTAGTGGTGCTGTTGTTACTGCTGAGGTTATCAATGAAGGTCGTGACCGCAAAGTCGTGATCTACAAAAAACGTCGTCGTAAAGACAGCAAATTGAAACGTGGTTTCAGAAGAGATCATACACGCGTTCGCATCGTTAAGATCGCTGCGTAATTATTTTAAAGTAGGAGGACAGCATGGCTCATAAGAAAGGTCAGGGTAGTACACAGAATAACCGCGA
>NZ_JAEMQA010000001.1 GCF_022759005.1 Sulfuricurvum sp.
TCCAATCCCTGTTTTTGCGCCCCCTCACTGAACTCTTTGTTGTACTTTTGCATCTCTTCGAGTTTCTTTTTCCCCATCGCACGACGGACGATGTCCGCCCCGCCAAGACTGAAACCGCCGACCGTTTGTACGATCTGCATGACCTGCTCTTGGTAAACGATAACCCCGTAGGTGGGTTTGAGGATCGGTTCCATCGATGGGAACGTATAGGTGATCGCCTGACGCCCGTGTTTACGCTCGATAAAGTCATCCAACATCCCCGATTCCATCGGTCCGGGACGATAGAGGGCAAGTACCGCGATCAAGTCCTCGAATGAGCTGGGTTTGAGCCGTTTGTTCAAATCCTGCATCCCCGAACTCTCGATTTGGAACATCCCGATCGTGTCACCGCTTTGGATAATCTCATAGACCTTTGGATCGTTCTCGTCAATCGTGTGCCAGTTCACCTCGACGTCGTAGCGTTTTTTGATCAGTTTGATCGCGTTATCGATAACATCGAGCGTTTTAAGTCCCAAGAAGTCAAATTTGATCAGGTCGATGTCTTCGAGAAAGTTGAGCGAATACTGGGTAACAAACGTCTCCTCGCCGGAGGGTTTGTAAATCGGGGTTTTTTTCCAGAGCGGTTCATTGGAGATAACAACCCCCGCCGCGTGCATCCCCGCATTGCGTTTGAGACCCTCTAACTTTTTGGAGAACTCCCATACCCGCGCGGCCTGCGAATCGGATTCGATCAATTCGGCGATTTTCGGCTCTTTTTGGAATGCTCCGGGCTTGAATTCTCCCCCTTTGGTTTTCCCATTCAGGGTGATTCCTAACTCATCGGGGATCAGTTTGGCCATTGCATCGGCTTGTGCCAAAGGCATATCCAAAACACGGGCAACGTCACGGATAACCCCTTTAGCCAGCAGCGAACCGAACGTAATGATCTGCGCCACCTGCTCACGCCCGTATTTACGGACGACGTAATCGATAATCTCGCCGCGACGCGCCTGCATGAAGTCCATATCGATATCAGGCATCGATACCCGCTCAGGATTCAAAAAACGCTCGAAAAGGAGATCATATTTCATCGGATCAATGTCGGTGATCTCCAACGCATACGCAACGAGGCTCCCCGCCGCCGAACCCCGCCCCGGTCCTACAGCGATTCCCATCTTTTTGGCTTCGCGGACGAAATCCCAAACGATGAGCATGTATCCGGGGAATTTCATCTGATTGATCACCTCGATCTCGAACTCCAGACGCTCCCGATATTCCTGATGACGCTCTGAGGGCACGTGTACCAAACGCTCTTCAAGCCCACGACGGCAGCAATGGATGAAGTACTCCGAATCCTCCGTAATATCAAGCCCCTCTTCACGGGCGTATTCGGTCGTAAATTTGAAATTCGGCGGTGTCGGGTTCCCGAGTTTCAGCTCCAGCTGACACTTCTCGACGATCTCTTGGGTGTTATAGAGTGCTTCGGGAATATCGGCGAACAATCGTGCCATCTGTTCTGGCGATTTGATATAAAACTCATGCACTGAGTGGCGGAGTCGTTTCGGATCGTCATAGAGTTTATTCATCCCGATACACATAAACGCTTCGTGATATTGCGCATCATCAGCAAAGGTGTAGTGAGTATCGTTGGTCGCAATGAGTTTGATCCCCGTCTCACGGGAGAGGCGGATCACCGGCTCGTCGATAAACAGCTGATCGCTAATCCCGTGACGCATAATCTCCATGTAAAAATCGTCCCCGAAAATCTCGCGGTATTCCAATGCGATCCGCTTCGCCTCATCGTACCCTAACGCCCCGTTTTTGACGTTACGCTCACTGTTGGTGTTGAGATGCCAGTTCACCTCCCCTTGCAAACACGCCGAGGTGCAGATGATCCCCTCGCTGTTTTCGCGAAGCAGCTGTTTGTTGATACGGGGAAAGTAGTAAAACCCGTTGATATATGCCTGAGACGAGAGATACATGAGATTTTTGTATCCGACTTCGTTTTTGGCAAACAAACAAACGTGAAAACGCTGTTTGATCGTTTTATCTCCCAAATCCTCACCGTTATGGATGTAGGCCTCCATCCCAATGATCGGTTTGATCCCCTCTTTTTTCATCTGTTGATAAAAATCGATTGCTCCGAACATATTGCCGTGGTCAGTCATCGCCACCGAGGTCATACCGAGCTCTTTGACTCGGCTCACCAATGCAGAGATTTTGTTCGCGCCATCAAGAAGCGAATATTCGGTATGAAGATGCAAATGGGTAAACGGTGGAATACTCATAAAAAAAGGCCTTGAAAAAAAGTAAAAAAGATTATAATGACTAAAGGGTAAAGGGGAGCTTTTAGAGTCGTTTTGAGAGCAATTTATTCAGCCCGTCCGCAAAAGCACGCACCGTTTTTTCCCCGATAGCCGAAGGACCTCCCGTGATCTCTCCGTTATTACGCAACTCTTCCATCAGATTGCGCATCGCGAGGAGGTGCTTGACGTTGTTCTCATCATAAATCGTCCCACGCGGATCAAGCCCCACCGCCCCTTTGGTGACAATTCGATCCGCGAGAGGAATATCGGCGGTGATCACCAAATCTCCCGCTTCACACAGCTCAGCGATCCGATGATCGGCTTCATCGGGTCCTTGAGCGACAATCTCCATTGAGATATAGGGCTGATTCGGCACCGATATTTTCTTATTCGCGATAAAAACAGTGGTGATTTCCCGCTTGAGTACCGCACGAAGGAGTATCTCCTTGAGAGCATTCGGAAAAGCATCCGCATCAACGAGAATTTTCATTGATCGCTCACACAGCGTGCTTGTGTAGACTCTTTTTTCGGGGCGGTAGCTACTGAGCCGAGCTTGAATCCCACCACATACGCCTCTTGGGCATTGAGCGATTCGCTGCTCCAATAATAGCGCTGCATCACCGCACCAAAATAGTTCATATCGAGTGTCGGACGGACAAAATCATAATCGACGATACTGTAAAGCTCATCCGTGCTTGGCAGCCGCCATGAGCGATTAAACAACGAGAGGTTTTCACACATCTCTTTCGCCTCATCATGCGTATAGCGCACTTTTTTATCGGTTGCACCCAGATCAAGCCAAATCAGCCCTCGCTCTTCATCCAGCGTCCCCTCGGGGACTTTTTTATAATGGCGCACCCTTTTGGGAGGCAGGGGATCATTGGTGCAAATCGCGGCAATCTTTTTCCAACGGGGCGAAAAGGTGACGTTTCGCTCTTTGGGATAAAACGCAAATCCCAACACTTCCATGATACCGCCGTCCCCTTCACTCCCCGTTCCGACCACCGCCGTTCCCGATGTGATCGTACTGCTCGACCAATAACTGTATCCCTCAACAAACGGGGTCGTTTTAGGAAGAGCATAGATCTCGGTGATACTCATCCCCCGCCATCCCTCTCCTAATTCACGGCAATACGTATTGGCTTGTTCTTGCGAATACTCTTCCTTCACAGAGAGGTGAACGTCTCCCCACGCACAGGAAAATGCTAATGCAAAAAGGCTACATCGACACACAATAATCCGCCAATAATCCGCTGCGGAGTTTTTCGCTCGCTTCCGCGCCCTTGAGTTTTTTCACGATGGCCAGTGCAAAACAGATCGCACTCCCAGGACCGCGAGAGGTCATCACATTCGCACTCTCCACCACGGCGTGTTTTGCTCCGACGAACCCTGCCGTAGAGAGTTCCTCTTCGATACCAGGATAGCAAGTATACCCCTCTTTGAGCACCCCTGCCGCTTCGAGAGCGTAAGGAGCGGCACAGATAGCACCGATCGCTTTTCCTTTGGTATCCATTTCTTTGAGGAGATTTTGAACATGTGTATCTGCGGCAAGCGCTTTCGTCCCTCTCCATCCCCCCGGCAAAATGATCATATCGAGTTCATCAACGCTCAACCCTTTGATCGGGCGATCCGCATGGACGCTAATGCCGTGTGCCCCACTCACCATGAGATGCTCGTTCAATGTCCCCATGATCACCTCAATATCGGCGCGGCGTAATACATCAATGATACTAATCGCTTCAATCTCTTCAAACCCCTCGGCCAATGGAACTAAAACACACGACATGATACACCTCATTTCTCAAACGTTGATTGGAGTATTTTTGATAAATTGAATTGTAGCGTGAAAATAAAAATAGAAGAATGCAGCGGAAAAGTATGAGCGGAAAATCCGCTCCGGAGAATGAATTACTTCACTTTCTCCAAGTATTCACCCTCAACGGTGTTTACTTTGATAATATCTCCTTCAAGAACATGATACGGTACTTGTACCACTGCACCGGTTTCAAGAGTTGCCGGTTTTTTACCCGCACTTGAAGTATCCCCTTTGAAGTTCGGCGGAGTTTCAACGATTTTAAGTTCCATGATTTCAGGAGCGTCAACGCTGATCGCTTCGTTGTTGTGGAAGATCATTTGGACGTTGGTGCCGTCTTTGATCCATTTCATCGCCTCTTCGCATTGATCGTACGTAAGACCGAGTTGTTCATAGCTCTCGTTGTCCATAAATTGGAGCATGTCACCATCATCATACAAAAACTGCATCGTTTTGTGCGCCATATTCGGCACTTCGAATTTATCACCCGCGTGAACCGTTTTCTCGATTACTTTGCCGTTTTTGAAGTTTTTCACTTTCATACGGACGAACGCCGCACCCTTACCCGGTTTAACGTGTTGAAACTCGACGACTTTGAACGGGTTGCCGTCGATCTCGAGGCGTACGCCCTTTTTGATATCACCCATACCGATTGTTGCCATTAGGAAACCTTTTGTACTTTTGTTTGGGCGAATTTTACCCGAAAGTGAGACGAATTTCAAACAAAAGTGTAACTTATGGTATGATCTCCTCTTTTAATTTTATCTGTTTGTGATTCTTTTTAGGACTCTCAAATGTCATACTGTGTATAATAAAGTTTATACGATTAATTATAATCTCAAATATCTCAGTCAAGGATTCAGATGATGAATACCCTTTCTCGATTTTTTGGTGCAACACTCCTCGCCGGTTCATGCCACCTCATGGCATCTGGATTATCCCTCCCTGCGGCATTGGAAATTTTAGAAACCAACAACCTCGAAATCAAAACCACATCATTGGATGTTCAAAGCGCCCAAAGCGATACCTCTATTGCC
The DNA here is from genome assembly GCF_022759005.1 of Sulfuricurvum sp. Lineage (GTDB taxonomy): Bacteria > Campylobacterota > Campylobacteria > Campylobacterales > Sulfurimonadaceae > Sulfuricurvum. Next base: position 5,136 of record NZ_JAEMQA010000001.1, read on the forward strand.
AAAGGGTACAACTTCGGTTCGCTTGAACTCAGCCAAAGTGCAATGCGTTCCAACGATGCCGGCAACGTTTTCGGTTTTAAACTCAGCTCCCGCCAAGCCGATTTCAATGACTTCGGTTTTGATGAGTTTCTTGTTCAAATGAGTGGATTACCCGGCAATACGCAACAACTACTCGCAACACAACCAAAAAATCTTAACTATCCCGGCTACCAAAACTATTTCCAAAGCAAACTCACGTATATGCTCCCTCTTTATACAGGAGGCAAATTAAGCGCTTACAGTGACATCGCTCAAAAAATGGAGCAGATCAAAAAACTCGATGCCGAGCAGATGAAAACCGAAAAGCGCTACGAACTGCGTAAAAGCTACTACGATATGGCACTGCTTCAAAGCTCCATCGACCATATGCAAACGATTCATAAAAACATCACGACGTTAGAACATACCACACAGATGATGGTTCAAGAGGGGTATGCGAAAAAAGTCGATCTCCTCGAAGTCGAAGCCAAAAAAGCCAATGTTGAGCGAGCCCTTACGGAACTCGAAGCGAATAAAAAGCTTCTCTATCACTATTTAAGTTTCTTGCTCAATACTCCGGTCACCGAAATCGAGCTTCCCTCTAACGATTATCCCGCTTCATCCATCAGCGAAACCGATGTCTTAGCCAACAATACCGATCTCAAAAAAGCCTCTGAAGGGTTGGAGATCCGAGATCGCATGGTCGATGTCGCCTACGCTCCGTTTTTGCCGCAAGTGGGTGCATTTGCCGAAGCCAGCAGTGCGGATGATACCTTTTTGGGTAATTTCAATGACCATAAAGCGTACACGGTTGGTGCCAAGCTGACATGGAACCTCTTTAACGGGGGTGTAGACGGTGCCTCACTCGAAAACGCCCGTATCGAAAAACTCAAAACCGCGACACAAGTTGAATTGGCGAAAAAAGGGATCACCCTCCAATACGACAAAATTCGTACCGAAATCGAAAGTTTGAACGCCCAAGTCAGCAGTCTTGAAAAAGAGCTGACCCTCTCGGATGAAATCTATAAAAATTACGAGAGTCGTTATCATGAACACCTCGCATCTATGAGTGACGTGATCATCAAACAATCCATGCAGATCGAAAAAATTCTCAACCTTCAAATGGTTAAAAATCAACGCAATGAGCGTATTTTCGCCCTCGAAAAATTAAGTAACGGAGTTAAATAAATGAAATTTTTCCTCACCTCAATCGCCCTCGCATCAACACTCAGTGCTGCCGGTATCAGCCTATCCGGAAGCGTCATCAGCGACAACCAAAAAATGATCACCAGCCGTAATATGGGTTTTGTTACCAGTGTCAATGTCTCTGAGGGATCACGTGTTTCCAAAGGGCAGCTTTTGTACACCATCGATTCCAAAGAGATCGATGCGGCGAAAAACCAAGTCGAACTCGGGATCGCACAAGCGGAGCTTTCTCTTCAAATGTATCAAAACCAATACGCAAACTTGGAACTCAATCTTGAACGCAACAAACGCCTTTTGGCACAAGACATGGTCTCTAAATTCGAAGTCGAAAACCTCGAACTTTCCAAAAAGAACCTCCAAAATATGATCGCTATCGGCGAACGTCAAGTCAACCAAGCCAAAGCACGTCTCCAAGAGGTTAACAACCAATACAACTACCTACGCATCACAGCACCCAATAGCGGTGTGGTTGTCTCCAAAAATATCAAAGTGGGTGAAATGGCGATGCCGGGGATGCCTGCTATCGTCCTCTCCGATCTCAATGCGTTGAAAATCGAAGTCGAAGTGGCCGAAAACAATCTTAAGCTCGTTCCGGTCGGAAAACAGGTTAAAATCTCCATTCCGTCGGTCGGATACAACGGAGTCGGCAAAGTCAGTGCGATTGTTCCAAGTTCCAATCCGATGACCCATACGTTTAAAATCAAAGTTTCGTTTAACGCAAAACAAACCGTTTATCCCGGAATGTACGCAACAATCGATATCGAATAGGAGCATCTATGCACGCACCACACTCCTATCAGCCTAAAAATTCTGCCGGAAAGTTAGCCAAAGCCTTTCTGCGCAATCCGCTTACACCGATATTGGGAATTTTTCTTCTTGTCATCGGGTACATGGCACTCATGCTTATGCCACGCGAAGAGAATCCTCAAATGGTCGTCAGTGGATCGACCGTTATCGTAGCTCTACCGGGTGCAACCGCCAGCGAAGTTGAAAATGTTATCGTCAAACCGCTGGAGCGCAAACTCAAAGAGATCAAAGGGATCGAACACATCTACGGGATGGCGATGGATAACGTTGCCGTTCTCAATGCCGCGTTTTATATCGGAGAAGCCAAAGAAGATTCCAACCTCAAAATCTACGACAAAATTATGCAAAATATGAGTATGCTCCCAAAAGGGGCGATGCAGCCGATCATCAAACCACTCGATATCGACGTTGATATTCCAATCGTCTCCGTCGCGTTTTATTCGAACAATCCGAAGATGGACCCGACGGTTTTGTATGATCACGTCAAAGAGATTCAGCACCACATCAACGGCCTTCCAAACGTTGCCGTTACCGATATTAAGGGAGCCAAAAAACATCAGTATAATGTCCTCGTCGATATGAACCGCCTCAGCGGATATAACCTATCATTGGGTCAAATCGTCATGGCGACCCAATCTTTAGCCTACAATGTCCCTGAAATCAAAGGAAAAACAGTCGATAATAAAATTGTTATGATCGGTGTGCGTAATGCAATCGAGAGTGTCGAGGATGTGGGCAATATCATCGTTGCCCAATACGGCGGTTCGGCCATCTATCTGCGCGACGTCGCGACAATCACTGCAGGTAGTGACATTCAAAACTTCAAATCGGCACTCGTGAGCGTCAAAGGAGACGATGGAAAATTCTCACCGCTCAAAGATCAAATCACCCTCACTGTTTCAAAACTCCAAGGAACCAATGCGGTCAACATCGCCGATGCGGTCAAAGAAGAGCTTGAAAAATACAAAGAGCAGATGAAAGCGGAGGGGATCAGCTACGTTATCACCCGCAACGACGGTGAACGGGCAAACGAAGCGGTTAATGAGCTCGTATTTCACCTCCTCCTCTCAATCGTCATTATCGCTATTTTGCTCATCTTCGTACTCGGATGGCGTGAGTCGTTGATCGTGACCTTTACCGTTCCTGCGATCTTGGCGATCACCCTCTTTATCGCTTACCTCACAGGGCAAACAATCAACCGTATCACCCTCTTTGCATTCTTGCTCTCACTGGGGTTGTTGGTCGATGCGGCGATCATCGTTATCGAAAACATTCACCGCCACTTCCACGCTCCGGGAGCAGCGGATCGAGATGCGGATGAGCTGATGATCGAGGCAACCGATGAGATCGGCGCACCAACCAATATCGCGACATTAGCGATCATCCTCACGATGGTACCTATGGCATTTGTCGGTCAGATGATGGGGCAATTCATGAAACCTATCCCTGCAAATGTTCCTGTCGCCCTCGTTGCGTCATTGTTTGTTGCCTATATCTTTACTCCGTATTTGGCAATACGACTTTTGAAAAAACCCGAACACCACGGAGAATCCCACTAATGTATAAAAAATTTGAAAATTATTTAGTTGACACCCTCAACTCCCCTGCCAAAAAGAAAAAAATTCTGTGGGGAACGCTGATCGCATTTATCTTTGCTGTGGCATTAATCCCGACAAAACTGGTCTTGGCAAAAATGCTTCCGGGAAAAAACAACGATACCTACACCGTCTATATCGATCTTGCCAACGGCAGTTCGATCGAACAAACACGTCAAGTCAGCGAATGTGTCGTCAATGTACTCCAAAAAGAGCCTGAAGCACTGGATACCGAAGTATTCTTAGGGACAGGTTCCCCTCTTGATTTTGCCGGATTGATCAAAGGGAGTCACTTTAAAAACAGTGAAAACGTCGCCGAAGTGGTCGTAAACCTCACCAAAAAACATCACCGAAATGAACCATCCTACATGATGGTGCAACGTTTACGCCCGGTAATCTTAAAAGAGTGCGGAAACATTTATCCCCAAACCAATATCAAATTCATCGAGCCTCCGGCAGGTCCCCCGACAATGGCGGCAATCGTTGCTGAGATCTACGGAAACAAAGCCGAGGGGATCCGCCATCTCGCAGGACGCGTGGAGGGAGTATTTCAAAAAACCGATGGTTTGGTTGATATTGACATCATGCAAGATGAGATTTACGATAAATTCGAAGTGCGTGTCAACACCGATAAAATCTCAAAATCGGGATTGGATGTCAAACACGTCAATGACATTTTGTATTTGGCATTTGAGGGGATGGGGGTTGCCGTCAAAAACTCCCAAAGTGCTACCGATCAAATCCCGATTTTCTTGACATTGACACCTGAGGGGAAAAAATTCTCTTCCCGTGATAAAAATGCGATCGATATGAAACTCGCGTCTCTCACACTCCTCAATCAAATGGGGATGATGGTACCGATCACCGAGGTAGTGGAGATAGTCCCGGTCAAATCGAATCCGATGATCATCTCCAAAGATCTCCATCAAATGACCAACGTCTTGGCAGAAACCGATATGGTTTCCCAGGTCTATCCGTTGATGGCAGCGCGCAACACTATTCTCGATACCTTTAGCGATGAGTACGAAATCACCAAAACGGGGCTCTTCAACCTTCAACTGGTAGACAAAAAAACCAAAGAGATTTATGAGCTCAAATGGGACGGGGAGATGAAAGTTACTCTCGATACGTTCCGTGATTTGGGCGGTGCATTTATTGCGGCACTGGTTTTGATTTTCTTGTTGATGGTCGTTTATTATAAAAGCTTTGTCCTCAGCGGCATCGTTTTGCTCGGAAGTTTCCTCTCTATCATCGGTGTTATCGTCGGACATGGAATTGTCGATCTCTTTACCGCAGATACGTTCTTCCTCACGGCAACCTCGTTAATCGGATTTATCGCATTGATCGGCATCAGTTCGCGTAACTCATTGCTATTGATCGATTTTACCAAATCACTGATGCATGATAAAGGGATGCACAAAACCGAAGCGATCGCCTATGCAACCGCAACACGTGCTAAGCCGATTTTTCTGACCGCAGCGGCGATTATTCTCGCGTCAACCCTTTTGGCAAGCGATGCGGTTTTCGGAGGTCTTGGAGTTTCACTCATTTTTGGTACAATTTCTGCTGTCATTGCTTCACTGTTAGTTGTACCCGTTTTGATTCATAATTCTGATTTAGAACGCCATTTTAACTTTCGTGAGCGAAAAGCCGTATCAATCATGGAGCCCTAAATAAATGTCATCAATCGCACCGCTTACCGTTCAAACCTCTAATATTTTGAAAGAATTGAACCAGGCGGCGTTAGCGCAGAGAGTGCCGGTCGAAAATCTTGATTTCGATCTTCTCTCGTATCAAACCTTCTTCAAAGGGAGCGTCGAAGAAGATTGGCAGCTTCTGTACGGAGATGATCTGCTTACCCAAACCACAGAAAATGAGATACGCTCATCTGTTTTTCTCCTTCGTCAAGAATACAAAATCAGAATACAAGCCTTAACCCCGCATCCGTATCTGACCCTCAATTTTACGATTGCGACTGACAAAACAAAAAGCCGTGTTATCGCCGTCATCGACCCCTCTTCTAAAATTCCATTGGTCAAAGGGGTTCATGAGTGGATTAAATACGCGATCATCAAAAAGATGCTCCGCAGTTCACTGATGATCGGACTGTACGATCAAAACCTTGAGCTTGAAATCAAGAGATTGTTGGTAAAAATTCAAAAAGAGGGACCCCTTAAAGAGTCTTATAGACTCCCTATAGGGGAATTTTTCCCTCCGATCATGCCGATCAACGATAAAATTATTTTGCATTACAAAAATGCCAATCAAAACAACAGCATGATCGAAGGGGTCAATCCGGGAGATTTGATTTTGGAATATATTTTTCCAAAAGTGGGACGTAGCGGACGAGCGTGCACGGGTCAATTTATTTCAGTCCCTGAACCGACCGTTAAATATGCTTCGTATATCGTCATCGATCCCGAAACTATCAGCAGCGAACAAGACGAAGAGAGGATCCGCTTTTATGCAAAAGTATCAGGCTATGTTGAACGTAAAAGTGGGATGTTTTGCATATCCCAAGAACTTCGTATAGAGAATGCCAGCTTCAAAAAAACCGGTTCGATCGAAACAGGGATCGATAAAGATATCTCATTGATCATCAATCAAAAGAAAGATTTGGAAGACGCCATCGGTACGGGGATTAACATCGACGTCCAAAAGCTCGATGTCAGCGGTGCCGTTGGACGAAATGCCAAAATTCAGGCATGCGAACTGAAAATTGATGCCCAAACCCATAAAAAATCAGAAATCCACGTATCTGAAACGGCAAATGTCCACCTTCACAGAGGAAATTTAAAAGCCAAAGATGCCCATATCGATATCTTAGAATCGGGGAAAGTCGAAGCCGATACTATCCATATCCAAAAGATGATAGGAGGAGAGATTATCGGAAGAGTGATTCATGTCGATACCCTCTATTCGAATGCCCGTATCATCGCCCTCGAATCGATCACGATTCAAAAAATCGAGGGAGATGGAAACAATCTTATCATTGACGCTCATGCTATTGCGAGTTATCACAAGCAAATCGTCGATTTGGAAACAGAAATCAAAGCAAAAACTGCAGAATTGGCATTAGAAACCAAAGAGCTCAAAACGAGAAAAGCGGTTTTTGCCGAAAAAAACAGCCGTATCAAAGAGATTCAGGTTCGTGTTCTTGCCAAGCAAAAAAGCGGCCAAACGCCGATGAAAGCAGATGTCATCCGTCTACAGCAGTACAAACGGGACAGAGAATTGATTCAAGAAGGCTCTGAGCGCTTAGTTGAATCGGAACAAATATTGGAATCACTCAAAGAACGGTTGGAAAAACTCTATGAAGCCGATCTTCATGCTGTCATTACCCATCATAATATCTATAACGGCCATACCCGCATAGTCTTTATCGATCCTAAAAATCGTCAGGAATACGGAATATCTCCTGAGGGGAAAGCAACCCATATCCGTCTGCGCAAAGAGGAAGAGGAGAAAAAATTCGTCCTGGAATCATAAAACAGAGATGATCTGATCACTTTTTAATCATTCATACTGCTTCTTTTCTTTCTCAGTTTCCTATACTGTCGTAAATTTAATCAGAGATTTTCTCTTAGGAGACAGTATGCGAAACCACCTCATCAACTACATGAGCAATGTTCAAAATTTTGAAAAGAACATGAATACGTTATCCGCCAAATGGGATCTTTTAACCCTTTTAGGTTCTATGTCCAATATCGGAATGGATACTAGCGAAACACGCAAAGCGTTTGAAGATTTGCTTGATGAACCGCTGAAGCGTCTGATTCATGAAACGTTCAGCAAAAGTCTCAATGAACTCGAATCCAAAGCGCAAACAGCAATCGATATTCTCATCCGCAATCTTTTTGAACGCACCGCCGATATCGGTTTTTTGGCAACGGATGATGATATTCGCGATTATCTGCTCTTTTTGCTTACCAGCGATATGTCAGCGTCCGATGAGATGCGGGAAATTAAAATCCGTAAAAAAGAAGCATTAACGCAACGCTTTAGAGAATATGTCTCAAAATACAGTGTCTATGAAAACATTATCCTTCTCGACACCAAAGGAAAGGTTCTCGTACAACTCGATCCGACCAATCCGATCACCTATTCGAAAGACCCGCTGCTTCAAGAGTCGCTCCGTACCCATCAAGGATACGTTGAAACCTATCGTGCGAGTGATCTAACCCATCATGAGCCCTCGTTGATCTACTCCTATCGTGTCTGTAATCCCGAAAACGAAGAACCCCTCGGAGTGCTGTGTCTGATTTTTCGTTTCGAGAATGAGCTTCAAAGTATTTTTCGTAAACTTACCCGCGAAAATCCCTACATTGCATTGGAGCTTCTGAATCACGAAGGAGAAGTGATCGCTTCATCTTCTGCACATCATGTCCCAGTGGGCTCGTACCTCCAACCCCGCAATGTGGAGAACCAACAAACCTACTATGCCGGATTCGAATACCTCTACAAAGCGGTCAAAACATCCGGTTATCAAGGCTATTTTGGATCAGGATGGATCTCTCACGCCATGGTTCCGCTGCATCTGGCATTTCGCTCCGCATCGCAAACCTCTTTTGTAACCAATGAGCTGTTCGAAACGGTTGCCAATGCAAAAGCGTACTATCCTGATGAGTTGCAAAATATCCTCAACAAAGCCAAAAAAATCCAGAATGAACTCGATATTACCGTCTGGAACGGGAATGTTCAAATTGCAAATGCGGCCAGGCACGAAAACCCCTTTACCAAAGCGCTCCTCTCTGAAATCTCCAAAACGGGGGAAGAGACCAAAAGGGTTTTTGACGATACCGTTGCGGGACTCAACAAAACCCAAGTGATCCAATATCTGGAAGATTTGAAATTCCAATCCTCTCTCGCCATCGACATTATGGACCGAAATCTGTATGAACGGGCAAATGACTGCCGCTGGTGGGCATTAACGAGCACCTTTCGCGAGTACCTCTCCCGTCCCGAAATCGGTGAAAATGAGCGTTCAAAAATGAACGGAATCTTAGAATATATCAACGGCCTCTATACCGTCTACAGCACCATGTTTATCTATGATCGTGAGGGAACTATCCTCGCCGTTTCCAATCCGAATGAACACGCTTTGATCGGGAAAACAATCGGTTTCCAGTGGGCAGTTGAGACGTTGAAACTCTCTTCAACCCAAGAGTATATTGTTTCAGCATTTGAGCCGAGTCCCTATTACAACAACCGCTCTACCTATATCTATAATGCCTGTATCCGTAATGCAAAAGAAGAGAATATCGGCGGAATCGGTATCGTCTTTGACTCGGAATTGCAGTTTGAAGCGATGCTTCATGACATCCTACCGAAAGATGAAAACCATGATATTCCCGATGGAATATTTGCTCTGTTCATCGACCGTGAAGGGAATGTGATCTCCTCTACAAATCCTTCTATCTGCATCGGAGAAACGATCCATCTTCCAGAATCGATCTTGACGCTATCTTCCGGACAAAGCGATGCACAAATCCTCCCTTTTGAAGGGCAGTATTATGCCATCGGTGCCACCTGTTCACACGGTTACCGAGAATACAAACAAAGCGACGGGTATCGCAATGACATTATTGCCATTCTCTACCGTCCGATCGGTGCGATAGAAGCCTGTATCGAAGAGACCCCTTCTCAACGGGTTTATACCTATCCAAAAGCCAACGGAAGCGAAGAGACTTCCGAGATCTCAACCTTTTTTGTGGGAGGCTCGCTCTTTGCGGTAGAATCCAAAAACGTCGTTTGTTCTCTTGCCCATCAGGAACTCACGTTTATCCTCCATGCCAGCGAATATAACTTGGGTGTAATCAGCTATGAGAAGCGGATGGTAAGCGTCATCTCTTTGGCGAAATTGCTGGGGATCGATAAAAAATACGATAAAGAAAAGGACACCATTGTTCTTGTCAAAGCCGTTATCGATCGGCAGGTGGTTTATTTAGGTCTTGCCGTCGATGCGATCTACAGCAGTCCGGAAATTCCGGTACGATCAATCAGCCAATACAGCAATGTCCTGAAAAATGAGAATTCATTGACCAAAGCGGTCATCATCCCCGATAATCCAGAAGATTTTGCGAATGAGATGATCTCTATACTCGATATTCCGAAGATTTACGCCCAGCTTATTCAGCCCTACTCTAATCCGATGTATAAAGTAATGGCGTAATTACGCCATCGGATTTTCGCTGTAACTAAGCCTCAATCCCTCTTCGCTCATGACAAACCCGTGAATGGCGATTTTCCCCTCATGGACAAGGCGGTGGTGTTTGGCGCAAAGCGGAATGAGATTGTAGCGGTGATTGACACCGAAATGCCCTACTCCACCGCCGTCGTCTGCATTCGCCTGAGGGATGATGTGGTGCACTTCATCGACCGCTTCATCGCACAACGCGCATTTAGTCAAAAAGAGCTTGTTGTTATAACGGCTCTTTTTCTCCCGCTTCAGCATCGAGGCATCATGAGTTTTATCGGTGATCCGTCCCCGTATCTCATACGCTTTTTTTAAAAAAGTCTCATCCATGTGGAGCGATTTGGCAAACTCCAACCCGTACAGCGTCGAACCGCTCCCGTTTTTGAGCTTGCGGTCATAGACGAGTTTATCGCTTGCTTCATCGTAATAGACCCCCAAATGGAGCAGCACGATCTCTTTGGCTTTCTCGATCTCACTGAGTGATGAGAGCTGATGGAGATGGGTGGCGAAAATAAACATACTCCCAATTTCACGAAGTTTGAGGATCGCACTGGCGACAATGGCAAGCGCCGATTCGGTCTCCGTACCGTGGCTGATCTCATCTCCGAGGATGAGGGTATTCTCCGTCGCACGGTTGAAGATATTGCGCAACTCCAGCATCTCCACCGCAAAGGTCGATAACCCTTTGTAGAGGTTGTCTTTGGAGACAATGCGGGTGAGGAGCTTATCGACGGGGGAGAAGCGCATCAGCGCACACGGGACGAAAAATCCGGCCTGCGCCATCACGACCGAGAGTCCGATACTCTTCATCAGAGAGGATTTACCGCTAGAGTTAATTCCATAGAGTAATACCCCTTTGACATCCTCGCCGTTTTCAATCGTCGGGTGCTCTTCATAGGTATGCTCTGCAACCGCCCCTAAAAAAAGATCGTTCGGGACAAAGATTCCGTTCTCTTCACGCGATTCGATCAGCGGATGGCGCAATCCTACCGTCTCGATAAACGCTTTGGGAGAGGAGACGATCGTAGGTCTGACATAGCGGTACTGCTTGGCGCACTTTGCACCGCTTAAGGAAACGTCCACCACGGCAAGAAAAGAGATCAGATGCTCGATCGCATGGGAAAATCGACGCTCGATCTCCTCCAACTGTTCACGGTAGCGCTCTTTGACCTGAGCGATCATCCGCGATTTCGCCCCCGCATTTTCGATCGAGAGTTCATCGAGGAGATTGGAGGTGAGTTTGACAGCTGTTTTGAGTTTGCGCACCTGAAAATCGCGGAAAAAGTAGTGCTGATTTTCCAACGTAAAAAAACTGTTATGGAGTTGTTCTTCGACACTCACATAGCGGTTACGGGTCATGAGGAGATGATACCCTTCGCTCTCCAGCCATCCGATGGAGGCATACGACCCCTCCCCCTCAAAAAAGGTATCGATATGGGAAATAATGGTGTTCAATTTCGAGAGATTATTGTTTTGGAGCGCTTCGAGAGCATCGATGGAGGGGTCGATCCCTTCGTTAAAAAGGTTTTCATCCACCTGATCGCGTCGGAATTTCGCACACGCTTCGATATTGAATATCCGCCGAAGCTCAGACGCGCACTGCATGCACTCCGTCGCGCTCGATTTGTCATAACCGATTTTGAGCCGATCGGCATCGGCGAAGAGCGATTCGGCGGCACTCAGTGAGGCATAGAAATACGCTAACTCGAACGGGTGCAACTTGCCGAGTTTGAGACGACGCAGAATCCGCTCCAAATCGTACACCTCTTTGAGTTTTGTCTCCAGAGGCGCGATATGCTCCCCCATTTTGTCGATCAGATCGTAGCGCTCTTCGAGGAGTTTTGGATCACAGATCGGGTTCAAAAGCCGCTCCCTCAAGAGCCGTTTTCCCATCGCCGTAGAGGTTTTATCGATGAGCTTGAGAAGCGTCATCTCGTCGGCATCGCGCGAAATAATTCCCAGCTGCTCCGCCGCATTGTTCCCCAGATACATATAGCGCGACGTTCCCAAAAAGGTGGGGCGGTTCATCTTTTCGATGATGGCGGGATCGTGATCGATGATGACATTGATGAGAATGCACAGCGACTCGGAAGCGTAGGGATAGCGTTCCAAATCGAGATATTCGATAGGGCTGAGGAGAGAGCGGATCTGATAGATACGCCCCAATAGTTCGTTTTGGTAATCGATCCGAAGACGTTTGTCGTTTTGCGACGTTCGGTGATGATTTTTGATCTCCAGATAGCGGCTCACTTCATCTCGGTCGATGTCCCCCGCGCAAAACGTCACCACCACCTCAGAGGTTTGGTAGCTTTGCAAGAGAGTAAAAACCTCATCCAATGCGTACGTTTTATCTTCACGGGTTCCGTGCACTTCATTGATGAGAGTTTTTCCTGTCCCTACGTCGATGGCACAGTATCCGACCGAATAGACGCCGTTGTTTTGATCGATGAGGAGTGAAGCGATGTAGTTTTCACTCGCTTCGGCGATGTAGTCGAAATTCGTCCCCGGAGAGATGATGTTGGAGATGTAGCGGCGGATGTTGGGGACTTCCCCCTGCTGACGCACGAGGACGATGGTGTATTTTTTGGACTGTACCAGACGCGAGAGATACCGCTCGATTGAGACGGTCGGTACTCCCGCGAGGAGAGGATTTTGAATCGAGTTTTCGAGTATCGTTTTGTTTTTGCGGGTGAGCTGGATGTTGAGAAACTCGGCGACCTCCTTGGCCTTTCCGATCTTCATCTCTTCATTATTGACTTCATACACTTCAAAGAATGATCCCACTTCGATGATAACGAGGGTATCGGGACCGTATTTGGCTTCGCACGCCGCTTGGAGTTCAAAATAGATTTCGGAGAGGAGCTTCTTTTTATCGTTTAATATCGCCCCGATCTCTTCTGTGCTCATCATCGCTCCGCAGTGTTCCGTCATTCCCGCGAAGGCGGAAATCCAGCTCTATTTTGGTTTTATTATAACGAAGGGGGGCTAAAAGGAGCATAATGACTAATAGAGTTTTTTATACATCACACATAGATCATTCAATTCATTTTTATCATTAAATTTGGATATTGTTCACGTATTAATCATTTACTGGATAGATAAAA
>NZ_JAEMQA010000145.1:0-3076 GCF_022759005.1 Sulfuricurvum sp.
TGGCTATAGCCGATAAAATTCCTATAACAACAATGACAAACACAAGTTCTATCATAGTAAAAGCAAAACGTTTCATCATTAATCCTAATTGTCCTGAGTTTTACGATTGAAAACAATCACACAAATCAAACCAATCATATACATTCCCACTCAGGAGAGTGGGAACGAGATATATTTCATCCCCAAGCCTTAGCCGGGGAAGAAATACAATTTATTGAACAACGCTTGTGCTACCAAATGAATGAGTTTTAACTAAAGATTTCGACGCAGCTTGTGCAGTCTTACATGTAGTCGATGTTGTATCTGAACCATTTGCTATAGTCATATTTCCATCTGTTGTTGTTGTAATTTTAAAACAATCACTTGCAGTTGCTGCACCAGGGTTTGCCACCATATAAAAAGTTTTTCCTGCTAAGCCATCAGCAGTACCTACCTGAGTTTTTCCTGTTTGATCGGTATACAATTTTGCATTGGTTGCATCTGTAATTTTTGCAGTTTTCCATTTATCAACACCTTGAGAAGTATAGTAAGCGCCCAAATCACTAATAACAGTGCTTAAGTCAGACTTGAGTGCTGCAACTTTTGCATCATCACGTGTTGCTGCCAATTTTGGAATCGCTACCGCTGCCAAAATACCCAAAATAACGATCACGAAGATCAACTCGATCATAGTAAAACCTGAACGTTTCATGGTTTACTCCTTTGAAGTTTAAAATAGTGATTACACTCGTAACCCTACTGCCATTATGAAGCCGAATATCTTATAGTTTTATTAAATAAAACAAAAATCGACAAAATTGTGTTTTTCCTCCCTATTTAAGGAGAATATGGCATAATTTTCCCAAAGATATACGAGGATAATTCTATGAAAATCGCGGTACCGGTAGTTGATGAAAGCTTAAAAATGGCAGGCAACGCAGGGCATACCCCTTATTTTGCCGTTTTCAATCTCAGTGGCGGAATGTTTAAAAGTTTTACGTTGGAAGGGCTGCGTGCCAATCCAAAAGTTGCCGGAGACGATCATCATGATCATGACGAGCACCACACGTGTGATCACGACGAAGGGGATATTGAACATATCCAAGCGCACGACACTATGGCTTCGGCAATCGAGGATTGTGATTATCTCGTGGTCAAAATGGCGTGTAAAAATACCGCCAAAAGCATGAGTAACGTAGGGGTAAAACTCCAAAAATATAACGGAACCGAAGCGCTGGCTCCAAAAATATTGACGGAATTAGCACCTCAGTTCAAATAATCCTTCGCTTTAATTCTCGTTTATAAATTGGAGGCGTATAATTCGCACCATAAATGGAGTGAAAGCTTCAAATCTTCATCGCTATACAGTATGGCGATGAGCCCTAAAAGGTAAAGAACCCATGATTTCTGCAGAGATTGAGACGTTAGGCATAAAGAACAGTGGAAAGATTTTCCATAACCTCAGCTTCGATGAGCTGATCCAACATGAACTCGACAACGGTGAGTGCAAGCTTGCAAGCAGTGGCGCAACTATGGTCGATACCGGTATTTTCACCGGCCGCAGCCCTAAAGATAAATATTTTGTTGATGCTGATCCATCCAACAAATACATCGCATGGGGTGATGTCAACAAAAAAATCGACAAAGCGGTTTTTGATGAACTCCTTGTTGTTGCTCGTGAACAACTCTCTGGAAAAGATCTTTATATTACCGACGTTTATTGCGGCTCAAGCCCAAGCAGCAAACGCTCGGTCCGTTTCGTATCTGAAATCGCATGGCAGTCTCATTTTGTCAAAAATATGTTTATCCGTCCAACTGCTGCGGAACTCGAAACCTTTACCCCTTCATTTACCGTACTCAATGCATGTAAAGCAGTAAATGAACAATGGAAAAGTCACGGTCTGAACTCTGAGGTGTTTATCCTTTTCAGTATTGAAGACAACCTTTGTATTATCGGCGGTACATGGTACGGCGGAGAGATGAAAAAAGGGATTTTTTCAATGATGAACTACTGGCTTCCTCTCGAAGGGAAGCTCTCTATGCACTGTTCTGCCAACGTCGGAAAAGAGGGTGATACCTGTCTCTTCTTCGGACTCAGCGGTACGGGTAAAACGACCCTCTCTACCGATCCGAAACGTGCCCTCATCGGAGATGATGAACACGGTTGGGACGATGAGGGAGTATTTAACTTCGAAGGTGGATGCTACGCAAAAGTGATCAACCTTGACCCATCAAGCGAACCTGAAATTCATAATGCAATCCGCCGCAATGCACTTTTGGAAAACGTTGTCTACGATGAAGACGGAGTTGTCGATTACACTGACGGATCCAAAACGGAAAATACCCGCGTCTCTTATCCTATCGAACACATTGATAACCATCAGCCTTCTTTGATGGCACCGCATCCGAAAAATATTATTTTCCTCTCTGCTGATGCGTTCGGTGTATTGCCTCCGGTAAGTAAACTCACCAAAGAGCAGGCGATGTACTACTTCCTTAGCGGATACACCGCAAAAGTAGCGGGAACAGAGCGGGGAATTACCGAACCGGTAGCGACATTCAGTTCATGCTTCGGTGAAGCGTTCCTTCCATTACATCCGACTGTTTATGCAAAACTTCTCGGTGAAAAAATCGATCGATACGGCGTAAACGTTTATCTCGTCAATACCGGATGGACGGGCGGCGGATACGGTGTCGGTAAGCGTATGAGTATCAAAGATACCCGTGCATGTATCAATGCAATCTTAGACGGTTCTATCCAAAACAGTGAATTTGACATCACCAATACATTTGGTTTCCATATCCCTAAAACACTCGGTGATATTGATCCGATGATCCTCAATCCTCGTAATGCGTGGGCGGATCGCGATGCGTATCTCGTTCAGCGTGATAATTTAGCGGCTCTTTTCATCAAAAACTTCCAAAAATATACCGATAGCAATAGCGATTTCGACTATTCTGCCGCCGGTCCGAAACTTCCTAACTAATACTTCACAACTACTTTTCTTTTTAACAAGAAAAGTAGCAAAAGGCACCTTTGATACTTTTTTGTTCCGGCAAAAAAGTAACCAAAAAACCTCATCTCTCAACCAAAGCG
>NZ_JAEMQA010000145.1:3176-17819 GCF_022759005.1 Sulfuricurvum sp.
CCAAAGCGATTGGAAGCGTTCTGTTGAGGGGGCGCTTTTCTTTTGATTACTTTTCTTTTCTAAAAAGAAAAGTGATGAAAAAAATTAAAGATTATGTATGAAAAAGAGCAAAAGAAAAAGTGTGCAGGGTTTTCACCCCGCACAGAAGATTAACAAGAGTAAGTAGATTTAAATTCGAACGCAGTCGGACGAGCTTCGTCAGGCCATACTTGTGTTTCAAATTTATAGTTTTGGTAGGTATCGATGAACTCATCGGTCATTACCGGTTTCAAGAAATCGTTATCACGGATCAATGATTCCAATGCACCGCGTAATGTGTGTGGCATTTGTTGGATACCTTTTTCACGGATTTCATTCAACGTAAGTTCGAACAAATCTTCATCCATTGGTCCAACCGGAACAGTTTTGTTTTTGATACCATCAAGTCCAGCCAACAACATAGCCGTAAACGCAAGGTATGGGCATGAAGTTGAATCCGGGAAACGCATTTCGATACGTGTCGCTTTTTCACCCGCACCGTACGGAACACGGCAAGAAGCAGAACGGTTTTGGCTTGAGTAGGTCAAGATTGACGGTGCTTCGAATCCAGGGATAAGACGTTTGTATGAGTTGGTTGATGGGTTAGTGAACGCCGCAACCGCACGTGCGTGTGCAAAGATGCCGCCTATATAGTGAAGCGCTGTTTCAGACAAGTTGCTGTAACCGCCCTCTTTGTAGAATGTATTTTTGCCGTCTTTCCAGATTGACTGGTGAACGTGCATGCCGTTACCGTTATCTCCATAAAGCGGTTTAGGCATAAATGTAACTGTTTTACCGTTAAGGTGAGCAACCATTTTAATAACGTATTTCAATTTTTGTACGTTATCCGCTGCTTCAACCAAAGTTCCGAAAACGATACCGATTTCACCTTGACCTTGCGCAACTTCGTGGTGACCAAGAACAACTTCTAGTCCCACTTGCTCCAACGCCAACATCATCTCAGCACGAAGATCAACCATAGTATCGATCGGTGCTACCGGAAAATATCCACCTTTTGTACGTGGGCGGTGACCCGTGTTGAAACCGTCTTTGAACTCTTTTGCATCATTCCATGCACCCTCTTCAGTGTCTACTTCATAATATGAGCAGTTTGCTTCATCGCGGATTTTAACATCGTCGAATACGAAGAACTCATTTTCCGGTCCGAAATATGCAACATCACCGACACCGGCATTTGCAAGGTGCTCAAGAGCTTTTTTAGCGATTGAACGTGGGCATTTTTCGTATGCTTGACCTTTATAGATATCGTAAACATCACAGAAAACGATGATGGTCGGATCAGCAGTAAACGGATCCATGAATGCAGACGGAGCGTCCGGTTTCAACAACATGTCTGAACGGTTAATCGGCTGCCAAGCATCGATTGATGAACCATCAAACGGAAGACCGTTTTCAAAGTGACCTTTGTTTACCGCGCTCATGCGATAGCTAACGTGATGCCATGTCCCTTTCATATCGGTGAAGCGAAAATCTACGAACTGAACGTCGTTCTCTTTACAAAAACTGAAAAACTCGTCGACACTGTTTACGAATTTACCCATGCAAATCTCCTGAATGTAATTAAAGTTAATGTAGTATAGCAAAACTTGCCAAAAAGTGAAGTGTTTAAGGTGATTAAAATTTAATCAATTCGCGATCCCGACCTCGATATACTGCACATTGTTCATATCCTACTGAGCGGGCAAGTGCTTCGACCTGATCTGAATACATTCCAACCTGCTCTTTTGCATGGGCATCCGAACCAAATGTAATCGGTATCTCCATCTCCGCAATCTGTTCTAATAATAAAGGGGCAGGATATGCCTCCTCTATCGGTTTTCTATACCCAGCAACATTGATTTCTATGGTCATATTGGAGTGCTTGATCGCTTTTAGCGCATCATGCGCCAACAAACGGATATCACTGGTCGGAAGATATTTGAAAACCTTGAGTAAATCCAAATGCCCCACGATATCAAATTTACCGCTCGATGCCATCGCTTCAACCAAAGAAAAATAACGGCGGTATATGTCATCAATATCCGCCCCAACGTAGCGACCGATAAACTCGGGATTATCAAATCCCCAATCATCGATAAAATGGACACTTCCGATCAAATAATCACAAGGGCGTTTTAAAATAATATCGTCCATATACCCCGGCAAAAAGTCAACTTCGTACCCGAGTAAAACGGTAATTTGATCGCGATAACGCTCCTGAGCCTCTTTGATCCACGATTCATAGAGTTCCATCTGTGCAAAACTCATCCGGTACGCTGGATCGTAATGCATCGGCGCATGATCGGAAAAACCGAAGTACTCCGTTTGACACGTAATTGCCGCTTCGACATATTCTGCTACAGTGCCCGTAGCATGGTTACAAAGTATCGTATGATTGTGTAGATCGGCTTTCATCTCTATTCCTAAGAAAAAATTATCATTTTAATGTTATTATAGTGCAATTTCAAATCGTTTAGGACAGTGATCATGACGCAAGAAGAATTAGATGCGCTAATGAATGGTGATATAGACATGGATGCCGGTTTCGAAGAAAATGAGCCAGCAGAGGTTCCTGAAGAGCCCTCAATCAAAGAAGAAGCCGTTAGCAATGCACTTCATGACAATGAGGAAGACCCTGACAAATACCGTGTTTCCGCGCTCCACAGTTGGCCTCCGCCACCGCCGACGGATGATAATAAAATGGTTCATCAACTCGATGATGTTACCAAAGAGAGCGAGCAAAAAGCATCTGAAATCTTTGATTTGATCGAAGGGATTAGTAACGATTTGGGTAGCGGCGAAAAAGATGTCAAATCGGTTCAAGCAATCGTGAAAAGCAACATTGAGCTCTTTACGACATTGAGTGCAAAGTTCCCTCATGTTGAAGCGTTCAAAACGCAATTAGCAAAAAACCAAACTGCATCCGATTCTCTTCAAGAGATTCTCGAAATGCTCCAAAACGGCGGTGATACGATTATAAATATTATGGATATTATGCAGTACCAAGATATTCATCGTCAAAAAATTGAGCGGGTTATCAATGTTATGCGTGCCCTCTCTACCTATATGAACCATCTATTTTCCGGAAAAATCGATGATTCCAAACGGGTTTCTTCTGCCGTCCACATTCACGGAGATACAACAACCGAAGATGTCGTAAGCAGTGATGATATTGAAGCATTACTTGCATCGTTTGGGAAAAAATAAATAAACAAAACGGTACAATCCGCTCACTATTTTTGACCACAAGAGAGTCATATTGAAAAAAGTCGAGCTCCTCTCCCCTGCGGGGAATTTAGAAAAACTCAAAATCGCTATCGATTACGGCGCAGATGCCGTATATGGCGGTGTCAGCCATTTCTCCCTCCGTATCCGTTCCGGAAAAGAGTTTGACATGGAGAGCTTCAAAGAGGGGATCGATTACGCCCACGCACGGGGTCGTAAAGTCTACGTTACCATCAATGGCTTCCCTTTTAATTCTCAACTCAAACTTCTCAAAGAACATATTGCTGCCATGGCTTCCTTGAAACCCGATGCCTTTATCGTCGCAACACCGGGTGTTCTCAAACTTGCACATCAGATTGCTCCGGATATGCCGCTGCATCTCTCGACACAAGCCAATGTCATGAATGTCCTCGATGCTCAGGTCTACCACGATATGGGAGCACGCCGTATCATCGCCGCACGCGAAATTTCGCTCAAAGACCTCAAAGAGATTAAAAAAGAGCTCCCCGATTTGGAGATCGAAGTGTTCGTTCATGGCTCAATGTGTTTTGCCTACAGCGGTCGATGTTTAATCTCAACGCTCCAAAGCGGTCGTGTCCCTAACCGAGGAAGCTGTGCGAATGACTGCCGCTTTCCCTACGAGATGTATGCCGCCAACCCTGAGACAGGAACACTCTTCAAACTTGTCGAAGATGAAGGGGTCGGAACCTATATCATGAATTCCAAAGATCTCAATCTTGCATCCCATATCAAAGAGATTCTTGATGCGGGGTGTATCGATTCACTTAAAATCGAAGGACGGACCAAAGCACCCTATTATGCAGCTATAACGGCGAAAGTGTACAGACGTGCCATCGATGATTATTATGCCGGAAAGTTTGATGGGGAACGATACCAAAAAGAGCTAAATACGATGCAAAATCGTGGCTTTACCGATGCTTATCTCATCAACCGTCCGTTTGAAAAAAACGATACCCAAAATCTCGATTATTCGATGATGATGGGAACCCATCAAGTCAGCGGCATCGTCGATGAATCGGGAGAGTATTTCGAGTGCAAATACAAAACGTTCCCGAACGATACGATGGAACTCGTTTTCCCTGAGGGGAGTTCCCTAAAACCGATCGATAACGAGATTGGAAAAGTGTGGGAGGAGAATGGTGAGTGGCGTATCAGCTTCAAGCAGCTCCTCGCTGAAAACGGCAAAGTGTGGGATCAAGTCCACAGCGGAAACCTCAACCGCTTTAAACTACCGTGCGCTCTGCCTCATTTTACTTTCTTCCGTATCCCTGCCACCGAAGAGATGGGGACGATTACCAAATGTTAATATATCCGTTCGCCCTGAGCCTGTCGAAGGGTAAATTCATGGTTCGACAAGTTTACCATGAACGAAAATTTAAAACAAATACCAAGGAGTTAATACAATGAAATTCGTATCGATTATCATGGGGAGCAAAAGCGATTTTGATGTTATGAAATCGTGCTCGGATACTCTCGAAGAGTTTGGTGTGCCATACGAACTGATTATCTCATCCGCTCACCGAAGCCCTGAACGTACTAAAGAGTACATCGCGACAGCAGAAGCAAAAGGGGCACAAGTCTTTATCGCAGCGGCAGGTATGGCGGCCCATTTGGCAGGTGTTTTGGCTTCCAAAACAATCCGTCCGATCATCGGTGTACCGATGAAAGGTGGAGCAATGGATGGTATGGACGCGATGCTCTCTACCGTACAAATGCCATCAGGTATGCCGGTAGCAACAGTTGCACTCGGAAAAGCGGGAGCAGTGAATGCCGCGTATTTGGCCATGCAAATTTTGGCTTTAGACAACGAAGAACTTCGGATGAAACTCATGGAAGATCGGATCACAAAAGCGAAAAAAGTAGAAATGGATTCATTGGAAATTGAGACTATCTTATAGTTTCAAACCCTCTCCGACGGCGGGGCAAGCCCTTCGCCTTTGGTTGCGAACCTATCGAAGTGAGGTTACTCACCTCAATAACGGTTCTCATACTAACGCTGAGTTCTCTTCGGCGATAGTCCGTGCACGTTTGCGTGCTTTAATTTGGGTACGCATTTTGCTATACTAAATCAAAATTTGAAGGCGGTAGACAATGCAAGGGTGGATGAGTATCGACGATTACGCAAAAATGACCAATATGGATCGAAGTGCCGTTGAAGCGTTAATCGTAAGAGGAAAACTAACTACCCTTATCGAAGACGGCGAAGTGATCATCGATCCGGGTCAAGGGATGGAGGGTCTAGTCCCTGCCACCATGCAAGAGCTCAGTGCATCGCAAGCCGATATTACGCTGGGTGCCAATTTTGTCGAAAAAACAATCGGAACGATCATCAATCTCCATGAAAAAGTGCTCGTCGCCAAAGAAGAAACGATCGAATCGATCAAAAACGAAAATGAGTTTCTCAAAGATGCCCTCGCCTCTCTCCAAGAACTCTATGAGGAAGACCGCAGAACGATTGAAACCCTCACCGAACAACTCAAACTCTCGCAACAAGAAGTTGAATTCATGCGCCGTAAATACAAACTGATGTGGGGCAAAGTGATCGACGACCACGCTCAATGACGATTCAAAGTGAATGTATAGCCTGTATAGCAGGACAAAGCCGCCGTGTGTGCGAAGCAATTCATGCCGATAAATCTCTGAGCGAACACATTATCAATTACGTTGAAACCGCCCTTCAGAGTGCCGATTTTACCCTTTCTCCTCCCGTCATTGCCGCGCCTCTCTATGAAGGAATGGCTAAACTTGCGCAAACGGCAGACCTCTATGATGAACAAAAACGGCATGCTACCATTCAGGCAAAAAGTTATCTCCCTTTTTTAGAAGAGACGATTCAAAACAGCCATGATCCGTTTATCGCCATTCTCAAAACCGCTGTTGTGGGAAATGTGATCGATTTGGCTGCAGAAGTGAGCTTCGATTTACACAACGCTATCACTTCCGTTTTTGACACCCCGTTTGCACAGGATGAAAGTGAATCGCTTCGGCATGCATTGACAGAAGCAAAAAGTGTTTTGTATATCGGTGACAATACTGGGGAGCATCTTTTTGACGCACTTGCGATTCGCGAACTTCAAAAACTTTATCCAAAGATAGTGTTTTCTTATATGGTTCGAGGGGCTCCGATCATCAATGACGTTACCCTCAAAGAAGCGCATGAAGCTGGAATGGAGCAAATTTGCCGTGTCGTAGATAGCGGTGTTCCGACCCCCGGATTTGTCTATGAGCTCGCTTCAACTGAAGCAAAAAATCTCTTCGATCATGCCGATTTGATCATAGCGAAGGGTATGGGGAATTACGAGTGTATGACCCCGCAGCAGCGATTAAATATCTGTTTTTTACTCAAAGTCAAATGCTCCGTCGTCGCGGAGTCTTTGGGTCAGCAAATCGGCGACATCGTTTGTAAACTCTCCTAAGCACTGCAGACCCGTTTACGCCATATTCCACTATTCAATTTACTTATGATAAGGCGTGTATCTTTAAGAAACCCCTTGGGGTGTCGTTTTTTGGTATAATCACGTACTTTATTTCATGGGACTCTTATGATTACGTTTGGTGATTTGCTTTTAAAACTTCAACAATTTTGGAACGACCAAGGGTGTGCGATTGTTCAGCCCTATGACATTGCCGCCGGTGCAGGTACATTCCACCCTGCTACGTTTCTCCGTTCACTCGATTCAAAACCGTGGTCGGTTGCCTATGTCGCACCGAGCCGCCGCCCGACAGACGGCCGCTACGGCGAAAATCCGAACCGTTTGGGAAGCTACTACCAGTTTCAAGTACTGATCAAACCAAGCCCTGAAAATATCCAAGAACTTTATCTCAAAAGTTTGGAGTATTTGGGGCTAAACCTCAAAGAACACGATATCCGTTTCGTCGAAGATAACTGGGAATCGCCGACACTCGGTGCATGGGGTCTAGGATGGGAAGTATGGCTAAATGGGATGGAGGTGACACAGTTCACCTATTTCCAACAAGTCGGCGGTGTCACCTGTGATCCGGTAGCGGTCGAAATCACCTACGGGACGGAGCGTCTGGCGATGTATCTCCAAGGGGTTGATACGGTGTTTGACATCGTCTGGAGTGAAAACACATTCGGAAAAACCCTCTACCGTGACATCCATAAAGAAGGTGAGATCGAATTCAGCAAATACAACTTCGAAATCGCCGATACGGCAATGCTTTTCCATGAGTTTGAAGCCAAAGCTGCCGAGTGTAAACGATGCCTCGATGTCGAGCTTCCCCTCCCCGCATACGATCTGTGCATGATGGCATCTCATACATTCAATACTCTCGATGCACGCAAAGCGATCTCCGTCACGGAACGCGCCAACTACATCCTCAAAATCCGCGAACTCGCCAAAGGGTGTGCAGAGCTGTATAAAGCGCAAGAGGAAGAGAGAAACCTCCGCGTAAAAGCGTAAGCGTGCAAACCCTCATCGGTCAAATCGATCGGATCATCTACCAAAACAACGGCTTTTTCATCGCCGCCCTCAAAGGCGGGGATAAAATCAGCGCCCATTACTACGAGAGCGACGTCGATAATCTCAAAGACGCCGCAGTAACCCTCAAAGGATCATGGGAAGAACACCGTCAATACGGTCGGACGTTCAAAGCCCATACCATCATTATCAATCAAAACGAACTTTTCTTTTTTCTCAACCGTGTGGTCAAAGGATTCACGAAAAAACTGACCGCTGAACTGATCGAAAAGTACGGAACTGAAGGGCTTATTGAAATTTTGGACAACGACATCGAGCGGCTCAAAACCCTAAAAGGGATGAGTGAGAAACGGCTCCTCAAACTCTCTACGGGATGGAAACAGTTTCGTTCCATGCGCGCCTTGGGAGAATTTTTGGCACCGTTTGGGGTAACTCCGGCATTGCTGCGTCTGATTGCAGAGGCGATGAAAGAGATCAAAAACCCTATCGAAGCGATCAAAAATAACCCCTATGGTCTCATGCGCATCAACGGCATCGGATTCAAAAAAGCCGATGAAATCGCTCTGAATATGGGACTCAAAACAGACGACGAACGACGGATCGGCGCCGCTATGGAGTATACCCTCAGCGAATACTGCGATGCGGAGGGAAACAGCTGTATCGATAAGAGCACCCTTTTTGCCAAACTCGATCTTCTCGTCGAATTAGGAGATCACAGAGCCTATGAAGAGGCTCTTGATGATCGGCTGCGTGAGGGGAGTATTACCCTCCTTCCGAGCTCAAAACTCTCACCGCGCCGAATTTATGAAGCAGAAACACTCCTCATCGAAGAGTTCAAACGGCGAGGAAAAAATACCCATGATGTGTTGAGCGAGGATTTGGATCCTTTTTTGAGTGCACATGAACTGAAACTGGGTGAACAACAACGCGAGGCATTGGAGCTGATTAACCGAGGATGCGGTCTCATTTTGCTCGTCGGGTATGCCGGAACGGGGAAAAGTACCACCGCAAAAGCGCTCCTCGATCTCCTATCCTCCCGCCATGAACCAAGCCTCATTATGACCTGTGCCCTAAGCGGCATCGCGTCTCAGAGGATACGAGAGCGTAGCGGCTACCAGAGCTCGACGATCCAAAGTCTTTTGGTACGGTTCGAATCACATGATGTCATGCCCTATAAGGTTGTTCTGATCGATGAAGCTTCAATGATCAACTCCCTCCTCTTTGCACGGCTGATGGCGAAGATTGATCGCGATGCTATCGTGATTGTGGTCGGCGATGATGCACAGCTTCCCCCTATCGGAGCGGGGAGCCCACTCAGCGATGCGATTGCCCTCAACCTCGCCCCAACGGTGATGCTCACCCAAATCTACCGTCAAAGCCCCGATCAGGCGATTGCCCTCATCGCCAATGACGTTCGTCGCGGGATCATCCCCGATTATCAGCACGAATATGAGGATTTTACCTTTTTAAATATCGATCTTCCCAATCGCTATGCCCTCAAAAACTCTCTCTCATCCACAGAGTTCGATGACGTTATTAAAACACTATCGCATAACACCTTGGCGGCGATTGCCGATGTCACCCTGCGCTACCTTCCCGAATCGCGTGAAAAATTGGAAGCCAAACAGATTCGTGAGTATCTCAGTGCATTCCAAGTGATTTCACCGATGAAAGGGAATACATTAGGAGTCGATAACCTCAATCTGATCCTCCAAGAGTATTTCAATCCCAATCCCAAAAAGAAGATCAAAACATTCAAAGGGGAGTTTCGTCTGATGGACAAAGTTGTCCATACAAAAAACGACAACCTCCCCTCAACAACACCCGAAGAGTTCAAAGAGGGTTCAGAAGCGACTGAACGGCGTATCTTCAACGGAATGTGCGGACTTATCTTCCGACTCGATGAAGAGGAAGAACTATGTTATGTCTATTACCCCAATGAAGAGCTGATCGTCCACTACAAATATGACCAAATAAGCGACTATCTCAATCTCTCCTATGCCCTCAGTGTCCACAAAGTTCAGGGGATGGAGTACGAGCGGGTCGTGATGGTGATGAGTTTTTCGCACCACATTATGCTCAACACAAAACTCCTCTACACGGCACTTACACGGGCAAAAAAACATTGTATTGTCGTGGGGGAGAGTGGGGCATTCGAATCGGCATGCCGACGATTGGAACACACCAAACGTTTCACGGTTATGCAAGAACTTTCCAATTAACTAAAGGATAAAAATTTTCCTTTAGATTAGTATGCTACAATTTCTAATTCAATCCAAATACAACAAGGATGCACTATGAAAACATTACTTCTATCCGCCATTGTTGCCACATCGGTTATGGGTGCTTCACTCGTCGATGAGGCTAAGAATGCCGGTTTAAAACCGATCCCATCATCTGCTAAAGCTCTCGAAAAACTCACTTCTAACCCAAAAAATCCGACCACGGCAGCCAAAGTGGAACTCGGTAAAATGCTCTATTTTGAACCGCGCCTCTCAAAAAGCGGGTTAATCAGCTGCAATACGTGTCACAACCTCGCTACGGGAGGAACTGATGGAATGGCTTCGGCTATCGGACACAAATGGACCTCAAATCCACACGGATTGAGTTCCCCGACTGTCTACAATGCCGTATTCTACAGCCAACAGTTCTGGGACGGTCGCTCTCCGCATCTCGAAGACCAAGCACAAGGACCGATCCAAGCAGGACCGGAAATGGCGGCTCCAAAAGCATTCGTCGAGGGTGTCGTAAACTCTATCCCTGAATACGTTGCACTGTTCAAAAAAGCGTACGGCAAAGATGTCAAAATCGATTTCGCAAAAGTAGCCGATACCATCGCCGTGTTCGAGCGCACCCTTGTTACCCCATCACGTTACGATGATTTCCTCAATGGCAAGAAAAATGCATTGAGCAAAGAGGAGCAAAAAGGGCTCAAAACCTTTATCACCAAGGGGTGTGCAACGTGTCATAACGACATTGCGTTGGGTGGAACCATGCAGGCATTCGGTGTTGTCGCTCCGTACAAACACATGAACGTCGGAGATTTCAAAGGGGATGCCAACGGAATGGTTCGCGTACCGACATTGCGTAATGTGACGCAAACCGCGCCGTATTTCCACAATGGGCAAATCGCAACTCTCGGCGAAGCAATCAAAGAGATGGGGCGTATCCAACTCGGTGTCGATTTGAATAATGAAGAGACCGCATCTATCCAAACATTCCTCAAATCACTTGAAGGTAAAAAACCGACTATCGTCTATCCGATGCTTCCCTCATCTACCGTATCAACTCCAAAAGTGGATGTGGTGAATCCATAATTCCTATTACTAACGTTCGCCCTGAGCCTATCAAAGGGTGGGCGTACATGGTTCGACCCAGCTCACCACGAACGGAACTAACGTTATTCACACTCGATCCCCTCAAACTCTTCTTTGTATTTTCCGCACTCGCTCTTCAATACTTGCATTATCTGAGGATTTTTTTGCGGGTCAAGCCATTTTAGCAGTTCCACCAATGGTGCCTCATCCATCGCCGTACATCCGGAAGTAGGATGTTTGTCAGCGTGATTGAGATGGATAAAAATACATGATCCCCGTCCGCTCTGCGCCATGTCATTGTATCCGATCACCGCACCGTAGCGATAAACGCCATCGGCACGACGCATCACTTCATAACTGGAAGGCAAAACGCTCTTGTCGAAAATACGGAGCATCCGATTGTAACGTGAATCATTGATATCATCCACGCAATAGAGATTCTCATCGGCGTACCAGTACGGAAGTTTAACTGT
This sequence comes from Sulfuricurvum sp., assembly GCF_022759005.1. Classification (GTDB taxonomy): domain Bacteria; phylum Campylobacterota; class Campylobacteria; order Campylobacterales; family Sulfurimonadaceae; genus Sulfuricurvum. Next base: position 14,673 of record NZ_JAEMQA010000145.1, read on the forward strand.
GGTGTTCTGATCATAACCGAATGCCGACGTTATCGAAAACACCCCTGCGGGTGAACGCCCGTCACCCTCTTTTTTCAACGGCTCTTTGAATGCCGCGTATCCCAATCCGTTTCTTCCCAACGTGACGGGAACGGCTGAACCCACTTTTTCCCATATTCTTGTTTTCTCATAGCGTTGCATTACCCCTGAGGTTGCATTGAGTTCCGGCGAAAGAACGACGACAAGTTGCTGCGCACCAAAAAGGAGCGAAAAGCCGCTGATCCATAAAAAGGGAAAAGTTATTTTCAACATATGAGCATTCTTAGTTTATTTTAAAGTTAGGTAGTATAGCATATTGAAAATTCGTAAAGTGAGGTTGTGATGGCAATTACCGTTCGTAAAGCAATAGAGGCGGATATTGACATCATTGCCCAAGCACTGTTGGAAAGTTCACGAGGAGGGAAAAGAATCGGACTTTTCGATCTCGTTTTCAATACTTCCGACAACGAAGCCCTCATCGGCTATCTCAAACGCTTAGCTCTCACCACTACAAAAAGCTACTGCCACTTCTCCAATTTTTTTATTGCGGTTGCCAACGGCGTCAGCGCAGGAACGATCTGCGGGTATGAGCCACGGATCGCCACTCATGAAATTTTTTCCAAAGCCCTCGAAGAGATCGGCTTTGATGAAACCTATCACGAACGGATCGCGGCCTATCTGCTGTGCGAAGGTGAAGCCGATAACAAAACCTTTGTACTGGATTTCATGCTAATCAAACCGGAATTTAAAAGCCTCGACGTCTTCAAAGAGCTGATCGGGAAAAGCATGCTCACCGCGCGTCTCAAAGGGTATCGAAAAGTTCAAACCTCGGTCGAGATCGGTTCGGTGGAGACCGAAATGATCTACAAAAAACTCGGGTTCGAAGTCATCGACGAAAAACGGAGCGAGTACTACAAAGAACAATTTGATCGGGCAGGGATCATGCGCCTTCAGATGATACTATAGATGTTACGCACTAAAACGGATGCATCCGTTTTAGTGGCAAGGACTGAAGTCCTTTGCAATCCCCTAAAGCTACAAAAACATAGTTTTTGAGAATTTTAAAAGGATCTCTTATCGAATACGGAATCTTAGGGTTAATTCCTCCTCTCATCGCTATTCTCCTCGCATTTTTCAGCCGCTCTGTTTTTGTCGCTTTGGTGGCTGCCGTTTTGATCGGGGAATTGATCATTGCCGACTTTCAGCCGCTCAATGCGATCTTATTGATGATCGAACGTTTTGCAGCATTGCTGAGTGAGGGGTGGGTGCTCAAAACGCTCGCGTTTGCAATCATGGTCGGATCGGTTATGACACTCATCGAACGCAGCGGCGGAGTAGATGGACTGGTGCATGAACTCAGCGTCAAACGCTCTTGGGTAAAAAGCAAACGGGGTGCACTGATGCCGAGTTTCATCGCCGGTATCGTCGTTTTCATCGAATCTTCCATCACCTCTCTTGTTGCCGGTGCCATCGGACGCCCTTTTTGCGACCGTTACGGCATCAGTCGCGCGAAGCTCGCCTTTGTCTGCGACTCGACCTCAGCTCCCGTCTGTTCCCTGATCCCCCTCAACGGGTGGGGTGCTTTGCTCCTCGGACTGATCGGGGGGCAAATCAGCGCCGGTCTGATCGGGGGTGAGAGCGCGACATGGCTTATCGAATCGGTTGCATTCAATTTTTACGCCTATTTTGCGCTGGCCGTCACCTTCATCGCTATATGGTTTGAAATAGAGATCGGACCGATGCGCCATGCGGCAATTTTCCCTCCAACCATCGAATGCGAAGATGACCGAGGCCATTTCGGTCTTTTTGTATGGCCAATGCTCTGGATGATCGGCGGAGTCGTCACCTTGATGTTCATCACCGGAAATGGCAATATTTTCAAAGGCTCCGGCTCTACATCGATCTTTTATACCCTGATTATCACATTGATCCTGATGTTTGGATACTATCGCTTCAAAGATGCCCTTTCAACCCGTGATTTTCTCTCGGCAGCGTTCCAAGGTGCGAAATCGATGGCTCCGATAGCCGCTATTTTACTCTTCGCATTTGCGATCGGCGGGGTCAGTTCGGATATGGAAGTAGGCAAATATCTCGCATCCTTCATCGGCAATTATCTCCCTTCGGCATATTTGGCGGGAGCCGTTTTTGTCTTAGCGGCGATTATTGCCTTTGCGACGGGAACCAGCTGGGGGACATTTAGTATTATGCTCCCGATCGCAGTCCCTTTGGCCGTCGGGCTTGATGCTCCGGTAGCGTTGGCGATGGGTGCGGTGATCTCAGGAGGGGTCTTCGGCGATCACTGTTCCCCTATCTCCGATACCACGATTATCTCCGCTATGGCAAGCGGATGTGAAGTGGGTGAGCATACACGAACACAGCTCCCCTATGCTCTCATTGCGGCCGGCATGGCATTGATCCTTTTTATAATTTTTGGAATCGCACTCTCATGATCAAAACCAAACTTCTCCTTCTTGAAGATGACCCGAACCTCTCCGAAAGCGTCAGCGAATATCTGGAGGATCACGGGTACGAAGTGATCTGTGCTTACACCGCCTCTTCTGCTGAAGATTTGATCTATGAACAGCGTTTTGATCTCTTACTCCTCGATGTCAATGTTCCGGAGGGAGACGGATTTTCACTCCTCAAAGCAAGCCGCAAAGAGGGAAACACCACCCCTGCGATCTTTATCACCTCGCGCAACGGTATGAGCGATGTCGAGGCAGGATTCGAAAGTGGTGGAGCCGACTACATCCGTAACCCTTTTGCACTCAAAGAGCTGCTTTTACGGATTCAAACGATTCTAAAGAGAAACTTTTATCATAATCCGACCGAAGCCATCTCCCTAGGCGAAGGGATTACCTATGACATTGACAATCAAATACTCAGTATCAACGGTACGGTTCAAAACTTACAGCTCAAAGAGCACAAACTCCTCAAGCTTTTTATTCAGCACCGCAACGAGCTGCTCTCGCATGAAATGATTATGGAGCATCTGTGGGATTACGATGAAACTCCAAGCGACGGAAGCCTGCGCACCTACATCAAAACGCTCCGTAAACTCCTCGGAAAGGATGCCATTGTCAGCCACAAGCGCCTCGGGTATCAATTTCGCTAAATACCGTACCCTCA
>NZ_JAEMQA010000033.1:0-4089 GCF_022759005.1 Sulfuricurvum sp.
AAAATGAAACAATGTCAAGAGGTTTTTCAAAGAATTTCAAAAATATTGCGAAAATTTTTTATTTTTTATTCGAAAAGCCAAAAAATGTAACCTTTTTACTCATTTTTACCCCTTAAACTCTAAAATCTACTCTCTGGAGCAAATAAATCATTAATGAAACTCTTGTATAATCTGCTTCGTAAAATCCCTATTAAGGAAAAAGCAATGGCTTTATATGATCGCGAATACGCACGAGAAAGTGCTTTTGGTTACGAGAGCGCACACCGAAGTGAAGCGCAGATCGTCTCGTTTGTTAAAGACACCTATAAATTGTTTGCCGCTTCAATGTTGGCAGGCGGTGTAGGTGCTTATGTAGGTATGCCCTTCGCTCCGGTTGTGGCTGCTAACTACTGGTTTATCGCTATCCCTTGGATGCTCTTTGGTATGTTCGGTCTTCAAATGATCAAAAACAAACCGGGCGTCAATATGATCGGATTGTTTGCATTCACTTTTGCAAGCGGTGTCATCATCACCCCGTTACTTAGTCATATCCTTGGCATGGCAGGGGGAGCAACCATTATCGGAAATGCGTTTTTTATGACAGCGGCATTGTTCGGAGGTCTTAGTTTCTTTGCTATTAAAAGTGCAAAAGACTTCACGACGTGGACCAAGCCGATTGTGATCGCTTTCTTTATTATTATGGCATTCTCATTAATTAATGTCTTTTTCTTGAAAAGCCCGATGATTTATATTGCAATCCAAGCGGTGTTCTTGCTCGTCATCAGCATCATGGTATTGATCGATACGCAAAACGTTATCCGAGGTGCCTATGAAACACCGATGGACGGTGCGATTGCACTCTATCTTGATTTCTTTAACCTCTTTATCACATTGCTCCAACTCTTCGGAATTTTCGGAAGCAGCGATGAGTAACACCCTTCCCCCGGAACTTCTCCGGGTGGTCGATGCCAATCTCAACCGTCTAAAAGAGGGTATCCGTGTGATTGAGGATATAGCGCGCTATGTTCACAATGACAAGGAACTCTCTACTTCACTCAAACATCTCCGCCATCAATGCCGTATCGAACCCATTGAAGAGCTACTCATCTCTCGTGACAGCGTCAACGATGTGCTACGCCCAACGATGCAAAGTGAAATGAATCGCACAGACCTGCGTTCCATACTGATAGCAAACTATAAACGGGGGCAAGAGTCTTCGCGTGTTTTGGAAGAGCTTTATAAGATAGTCGAACCGAGCTTTAGTGAGCGGTTTAAAAATATCCGCTACGAACTCTATATATTAGAAAAGAAAAACGTCTTAGGTTTGGATCAGTAAAATCTCAAACTCCAGATAGGAGAGGGGATAGGTCTCAATCAATTTTTTGGTCGAACGGTAATCAAGGACTCTACGCCCCCCGCTGACACCGCTGCGTTTGATGTAGCGAAACATCTCCCGTACCGAATCAAATTCTAATGTATAGTGAAGCACTTCGTAGCGAGCATTTACGTATTTTTCGGTGATATCCATCACCTCATCACTGGAGCGCAACAGCGGGGTAACTCCCGCACACTCATGCAAGGTTTTAAAGGTCCCTGCCGTGAAAATTGCTAACGACATCGGTGTGTTAAGCGAAGCGAGTGCTTTGATAACACTCTCCAAATCCTCCGCCCACTGAAGTGCCGATGCCGAATAGATCCGATCGAATCGGTTATCTTTCAATCGTTCAAATAATGCGGGATCGTTAAAATCTCCCAAAATCAACTCGACATTCACAGACAGGGGGTGATGAGAGAGCATGGAATTGGAAAAATCGACGCCGACAAAACGGGCAAGCTCCCAATCGATCAATGAATAAAGGGTGCCGTTACCGCATCCCAAATCCAAAATCCGCTGGGGCTGCTCATGAGTAGAAGCTACCAATTTTTCCGCGACAAGACGCTGAATAACGTTACGGCTCCCGTACTCTGCCGCATAGCGGGAAAACTCATGACAAACACTGCTCATCGGCGGTTAATGACCAGCGCAAGGATAAAAACGACCAATAGACACAAAACAATGGCAGCACCGCTCGGTAGGGAAAAGAGATACGATGCGCTTAATCCAACGACTACTGAGATCAAAGCAATAGCCATAGAAAGAAGGGTAGTGGGATAAAATCCCATCCCGAATCGGATCGCCGCGACCGGAGGAATCACCATCAAAGCTCCTATCAGCAATGTTCCGACTACCCGAATCGAGAGGGCGATAATGATCGCAATGACACTCACGAGCATGAAGTTAAGGAGAGTCACCCGAATCCCCCCCGCTCGGGCGACATCTTCATCAAATGCTATAAAATAGAGCTCTTTGAAAAAAGCGATCAGAAGCGCCATCGCCAACGAGCCTGCAATCCCCATTACCCATAAATCCTGAGTACTGACCGAAAGGATAGAACCGAACAGGTAGCTAAAGAGTGAGGCGTTGAACGATCCTGCCAGCGAGACGATTACAATCGCAAGAGCGAGAGAGCCTGAGAGGAAAATCGCAAGTACCGAATCCGAATACATCCCGTGAACACTGCGCAAATACTCGATCAGCCATGACGCGACCAATGACGCCAACACTGCCATCCACAGCGGACTCATCCCAAAGAGCAATCCAATCGCAACACCGACCAGCGACACATGGGCTAATGTCTCGCTGAGAAGCGAATAACGGCGAAGGACGATGAACGAACCGCTGAGCGATGCGAGAATCGCAATCATCAACCCTGCGACAAAGGCGCGCTGCATAAAAGGGTAATTCAACATTTCTAACATCTCTTCCCCTTTCAGTGATTATGCGACACAAGATGTGCCGAGGTGCCGTAAAGTCGACTCATCTCATCGCACCGCAGCATCTCAGCAGGATTTTGTGAGACCAATACGCTTTGATTGACAAACAACAGATGGGTAATATCTTCAGCGATGACCCCGACATCGTGTGTAACAAAGAGAATCGAAAGTTTTTTGGTGCGATTGAGAGTACGGAGCAGTTCATAAAATCGGTGCTGAGATTCGACATCGACCCCCGTATTAGGCTCATCGACAATCAAAACATCGGGGTTTGAGGCGAGCGCACGGGCAATCATCACCCGCTGGCGCTGACCACCGGAGAGATTTCCGATCAGACGATCCGATAAATCAGAGACTCCCATGAGCTCCATCGCCTCTGAAATCGCAGTTTTGTCATCAGCAGATTCCAACCCAAAAATACCTCGTCTCGCATAACGCCCCATTCCGACCACTTCACGTACGGTAGCAGGAAACGAACTGTCTACGAGAGCGGAACGCTGTGGAACATACCCGATGCGATTCCAATCGCGAAACCGTTTTTGAGGAGTTCCAAAAAGTTTGATTTCACCGGAGGTCGGCTTTTCAAGGCCGAGCAAAAGGCGGACCAATGTCGTCTTTCCCCCTCCGTTAGGGCCGATAATGGCGCAATACTCCCCTGGTAAAATTTTAAAGGTAGAGTTCTTGAGAACCAAGTTCCCCTGCCGCTCAAAGTTAAGGTTGTTGACTTCAAAAAGGCTGGGGGAAAATTTCAACGGCACTCCATCGCTTCTCGTAATTTTTTCAGGTTCTCCCGCATAATCGAGAGATAGGTTTGATGCGATTTTAACTCATCTTGGCTAATATTTTCCAGCGGTTGCAACGCGACCGCTTTGGCTCCGCTCTCGCGGGCAATCGTTTGGGAGACGTTATCGTTGATCAACTCTTCGAAAAAGATCGTTTTCATCCCATGTTCTTTGACTATCTCAACAACATGTGCGATGGTTTGAGCACTCGGTTGTTCATCCGAAGAGAGTCCGATAACCGAAACATTCTCGAGTTTGTTTGCATGAGCAAGATACCCGAATGCGTCGTGATTAGAGATCAAGGTACGGTTTTTACATTCGCCCAAACCTTTTGTGTATTCCGATTTCAATTTTTGCAATTCTCCGATGTAAGCAGCCGCATTACCGTGAAATTGCCCCGCTTTGTTCGGAATAAGTTTCGAGAATTCCGCATCTAACGTTTGGGTCATTTTGATCATATTATCAATATCGAGCCAATAGTGAGGATCATACGCCCCGTGATGGTGGTGAGCAT
>NZ_JAEMQA010000033.1:4189-16978 GCF_022759005.1 Sulfuricurvum sp.
TCATCGTGATGCTCTTCTTCATTTTTTTGCAAGGCAACATGTTGAGACATATCAATTACTCGGATCGTTTTCGGCAACGTATTTTTCAAACTCTCTGCCCATGTTTCAAACCCTGCACCGTTATAGATAAATAAAGACGATTTTGAAATCTCCGCCACTTGATTCGGATTGGGAGAAAACATATGCGGATCATTCCCCAACGGTACAATCATGTTGATATCAAGAGCGTCTCCTGCAACCGCGTGAGCCGATTCTAAAAGCGAAAAGGTACTAACAGAAACGGTTGGTTTACTTTCAGAAAAACCCTCTTTTTTTTGAAGTTTCGGTGAAAAGAAGGTCATTCCGATGACGATTGCGGTAATGACACCGCCAAAAACAATTAAACGCCTTGTGTCCATAGTGTTATCTCTCTTTCAAAAAATGATGTAACTTATTTTACGAATACGAGTAATAATAAGCAATAGAGGAGATCACAATCGCTATAAAAAGACCTAATTTTCTTTTTGGCGAACAGTTTTTGCACATATCCTCTCCTCAGGTAATAAAAAGGTATTTTAGTGCTACTCGTTTAAAAAGGAGCTTCATTCCTCTCTTATGAACACTATGCTATAATCGCGAACTTTTTTAAAAATCAAGGATTAATATGACAGGTATACTGCTCATCGTACAAATCGCTTTGGTCGTTATGATCACGATTGCGGTACTTCTACAAAAAAGCTCAAGCATCGGTTTGGGCGCATACAGCGGTTCAAACGAATCGGTTTTCGGTGCAAAAGGGCCGGGAAGCTTCTTGGCGAAAATAACCTTTTTCCTCGGGTTCGTTTTTATCATCAACACTGTGGCTCTCAGCTATTTCTACGCACAGCAAAAAAACAAATCGGTAGTTGATGCGATGATCGAAAAAACCGACGTTGCCGCACCGACGATCAATATCGTAAACGATACCAACGCCACTAAATAAGCCAAAGGAGATTATCATGCTAAATGAAGTGTATCAATTTTGTGAAGAAAAAATGCAAGGAAGCGTTGATCACATGCTCAGCGATTTCCGTACATTGCGTACCGGAAAAGTAACGACTAAAATCCTCGACAACATCCGTGTTGAAAGCTACGGTTCAATGGTTCCGTTGGAGCAAGCAGCAAGCGTTTTGGCAACCGATGCGACGACAATCACCATCTCTCCGTGGGATAAATCGATGCTCAGCGTTATTGAAAAAGCGATCCAAAAAGCCGACATCGGCGTCAATCCGAACAACAACGGAACCGACATCAAGCTCTTTTTCCCTCCGATGACCGTTGAACAACGTCAAGAATCGGCGAAAAAAGCCAAAGGGATGGCGGAAGATGCAAAAGTAGGCGTTCGCAATGATCGTAAAAAAGCGAACGACAAAATCAAAGTTCTCGAAAAAGACAAATTGATTACCCAAGACGAATCAAAAGGCGCTCAAGACAAAGTGCAAAAAATTACCGATAAATTTACCGCAAAAATTGATGAATTGCTCAAAAACAAAGAGCAAGAACTCCTAACGGTGTAATGATGGATATTAAAGCAATTTATATGAACGCCAACGCGATGTTGGAGGGGCATTTCAAACTCAGTTCCGGAAACCATTCGCAGTACTACCTTCAATCGGCAAAAGTACTCGAAGATCCGAAAACAGCAAAACTTCTTGCCGATGCGCTCGCCCTTAAAATCCAAGAAAACGGTATCAAAATTGATACCGTCTGTGCTCCGGCACTGGGTGGATTGATTGCAGGATTTGCGCTCGCAACCGCATTGGACAAACGCTCTATTTTCGCAGAGCGGGTTAACGGTGAGATGAAAATCCGCCGTGGATTTGAGATCACTCCGGGCGAAAAAGTCCTCATCTGCGAAGACATCATCACCACCGGCGGTTCAGCCATGGAAGCGGCCAAAGCGATCGAAGCACTCGGCGGTGAAGTGGTCGGTTTCGCGGCACTCGCCAATCGCGGATTCTGCAAGCGCGAAGGGTCTGAGTTGGAGCGCAAATCCAACTGTGCCCTCCCATCGAATAAACCGCTGTTTGCTCTGGCTGATTTCAATTTTGAGATGTATGCACCGGACAACTGTCCACTCTGTGCGGATGGAAGCGAAGCGATCAAGCCGGGGTCGAGAGGTAACTGATGGCTACCAATCCCGATAATTTCAAAGTTGATATGCCCCACCTGCAAAAGGTGCAACGGACGATTCGCAAAGCGGGAAATATTTTCCCGAATGAAAAAGAGTTGGTTAATACGTTAGAGGATTTGATTATCAAAGTGCAAGACGATACCTCGCTCAATACCTATTACTCAATGGCCCAATACCTCAAACAACGGGTCAAAGAGCTCAAAACCCATCTCACTGAGCCGGTGGAAGAGATTGATATGGCGCTCGAAGATCTCGATTGGTCAATCCGCTATCTCCAGTGGCTTGTTGCCGAACAGCCGAGCCACTCATAGTTCACAGCGCAACGCCTCGCTTACCAAGCGGGCAGCCACCTCTTTTTTCCCGTCAATCGTAATCGAAATCGGTAATCCGCGCAGCTCCCGTTTCTCTTCCAAACTCACAACCTTGACGACCAATTTGACATGGGGAGCATATCGGAGAATCGCCTCACAGATCAACCGCTTTTTCTCCAGATTATCGAGAGTGATGATAACGCTCACCGAATCTTTGGTACAAAGCTTGTCTAAAATAGTACTCTTGGACATGTCTCCGAAATAGACCTCTTGACCGTCTTTAAGCGCCTCTTCGACATGCTTATAGCTGTTATCGACAACAACATAATCAACCCCTTCGGCACGGAGGGCTTTGGCAACAAATTTTCCGACAACCCCGTATCCGCAGACGATGATATGATTTTTACGTCCCGGCAACATCACAAAGGTTTCGGTCACGCTGACGTCTTTGAAAAAATAGCTGCTGATCGTCGATAGATAGGTCAAAATAAACGGCGTGACGATGATCGACAATACGACGACAAGAACCAATAGCTGTGATAATTCATCAGGGATCAGATTGTTATTTCCCGCTAGCGCGAAAATAGCGAATGAAAACTCTCCCACTTGAGAAAGGGCTACTGCCGTTTTAAAGGCTATTTTGCTCTGCGAATAAATCCGAATGATACCAAACATCACCGCCGCTTTGATCAACATGATGATGCTCAAAAAGATCAATATTTCAAAAAAATGGTGGACAAGCATCCCCAAATCGATCTTCATCCCGACCGTCACAAAAAAAGTCCCCAGCAGGAGATCTTTAAACGGTGCAATATCGGCTTCCACTTTGTGATGGTAGCGGGTTTCAGCGATAATCATCCCCGCAACGAATGCCCCAAGAGAGTAGGTAAACCCCGCAAACGACGCAAGCAGCGAGGAAGCGACGACGATAACCAGAACCGATCCCATGAAAAGCTCATCCACTTCGCTGCTGGAAGAGAAATGGAGCAGCCACGTCATCACCCGTTTTCCGACGATAAAGAGCGACCCGATAATCAAAACCGCACTCAATGCCGTCTGCATCAAAACGTCCGCAATGTTTTTACCGTCCGAACTTAGAAATCCGATCAAAATCAAAATCGGAATGACGGCAATATCTTGAAAAATCAAAATTCCGGTCGCCTTTTGTCCGTACGGACGAGCGATCTCTTTGGTCGATTTGAGATAGGTCAATACCACAGCTGTTGACGAGAGGGATAATGCCATAGAGGTAATCAATGCCGTTTCAATCGAAATATCCAAAGCACCGTATGCCACCGTAAAAAAAAGGATCGACGACATAATAACCTGCAACCCTCCATTGAAAAAGACATCTTTTTTCATCGTGGATAGCCGCTGCAACGAGACTTCTAGACCGATCGTGAACATCAAAAACACGACTCCGAATTCGGCAATCATCGACAATGTATGCGAATCGGCCATGTGACGCAAATCGAACGCGTATGCTACCGTCACGCCAGTCAAAATATATCCGATAATCTGTGAGATTCCAAACCGTTTCAAAACAAGATTGACAACAATTGAAAACCCCAATGCGACAGTGACATAATAAAGAGCAGATTCCATAAATTTCCGATTTTTCAAACATTTTTATAAGGCTTCAAAGTATATAATACGTTCCTTAAGAAGAGTACTAAAAAACAGCTCTATTTTGGGTCAGAGCGCCCATTCAACCCCATTTTCGGATTCAGTTTGATAAGGATGAACGTATGACCAAGTATATTTTTGTGACCGGAGGGGTACTCAGCTCACTCGGCAAAGGGATCACCGCAGCGAGTATCGGCGCACTGCTCAAACATGCCGGCAAGCAAGTCGGGATGCTCAAAATCGACCCGTATATTAACGTCGACCCCGGAACCATGAGTCCCTTGGAGCACGGTGAAGTATTCGTCACCAAAGACGGAGCGGAAACCGATCTCGACATCGGAAACTATGAGCGTTTTCTCGATACATCGTTTCTGAGAACCAGCAACTTTACAACCGGTCAAGTCTATAGCTCGGTCATCGAGCGCGAACGCAGCGGCGGATATTTGGGACAAACGATCCAAGTTGTTCCGCATATCGTCGGTGAAATCGTCGACCGTATCAAAAAAGCGGGTGAAGGGCATGAGATCCTCGTCGTCGAACTTGGCGGAACCGTCGGAGACATCGAAGGGTTACCGTACATGGAAGCGATCCGCATGATGAAACACGACGACGAGGTTGAGGGGACATTTTTCATCCACGTCACCCTCATTCCGTTCATCAAAGCCGCAGGGGAGCACAAAAGCAAACCGACACAGCATTCGGTCCAAGAGCTTCGCCGTATCGGTATCACTCCGCAAATGATCATCGCTCGTAGCGAAGAGCGCTTGCCGAAAACCTTTAAAAAGAAACTTGCCCTTGCGTGTGACGTGAGCTCTGACAGTATCATCGAAGCAACCGACGAGCAAACGATTTATGCGGTACCGCTCAGCTTCTTAAACCAAAACATCCTTACTCCGATTGCCAAAGAACTCGAATTGGGTGAGCTCAAACCGGACATGGAACAATGGGATTCGCTGGTCAAAAAAATCGTCTCTCCAAAACACCATGTCACGATCGGTTTTGTCGGTAAATATTTGGAACTCAAAGAGTCGTACAAATCGCTCATCGAAGCACTCATTCACTCAGGGGCTCATCTCGATACCCGCGTAGCGATCCATTGGGTTGACAGTGAGAAAATCGAAACACAGGGAGCCGAAGCACTGTTGCGCGACTGTGATTCGGTACTTGTAGCCGGCGGTTTCGGAAATCGCGGTGTCGAAGGAAAAATCCAAGCCATCCAATATGCGCGCGAAAACAATATTCCGTATTTGGGCATCTGTTTGGGAATGCAGCTCTCCATCGTTGAATACGCACGAAATGTCCTCGGATACGAAGATGCCAACTCGATCGAATTTAATCCATCAACGACCCATCCGATGATTTACTTGATCGACAATTTCATCGACCAATCGGGTGAAACTCAGCTTCGCACCCACCACTCACCGATGGGAGGAACACTCCGTTTGGGCGAATACCCGTGTGAAACAAAAGAGGGTTCAAAACTTCGTGCGGCATATAACAATGAAGCATTGATTTTTGAGCGCCACCGCCACCGCTACGAAGCCAATCCAACCTATCGCGATGCACTTGAAAAAGCGGGAATGATTGTCACCGGTGAATCTCACGGACTTATCGAAGCGGTTGAAATCCCGTCTCACCCGTGGTTTTTAGGGGTACAGTTCCACCCTGAATTCACCTCACGCCTCCAAACGCCGAATGCCTCAATCCTCGGCTTTGTCAAAGCAACGTTCGCTCATGCCAATCCTGCCTGAGGTTCCGCTCCTCGATTACGCACTTTTAGAGAGTTTTTTAACACGCCGATTTGAAGCGCAAAGTGAAAAACTCTCCGATATTCCCCATCCGAGCCTTCTCAAAGATGCCCTCAAAGGATCCAAGCGCTTAGCCGATGCCATTCGCAACGGCGAAAAAATCGCTCTGGTGGGGGATTATGATGTTGACGGCGTCACCTCTACCGCTATCGTCAAACGTTTTTTTGATCTCATCAATTATCCTCTCACAACTGCGATTCCCAACCGTTTTAGCGATGGATACGGTGTCTCAAAAACCGTTTTGGAACGACTCGATGCAAAAGTCATTTTTACCGTTGACAACGGAATCAATGCCCTCGAAGCCGCCGAAGTTTGCAAGAGTAGAGGGATTGATCTGATCATCACCGATCATCATACCCCCGGAGACACCCTCCCTGATGCGTATGCCATCATCAATCCGAAACAAACGGGATGTTCCTATCCGTTCAAAGAGATATGCGGGGCACAAGTCGGCTGGCTTCTCATGGGGATGCTCAAACAAGAGCTCGGCCTCTCCATCGACATGCGCCAATTTTTCCCTTTTTTATCTCTCGCCATCATCGCCGATGTGATGCCGTTGGTGGGAATCAACCGCGCTATTGTCAAAACAGGATTGGAAATGATGAACCGCTCCAATCTTCCGGCATTTGAAATGATCCGCGATTTTTTGAACCGTTCCACCATCTCTTCAGAAGACATCGCGTTTCAAATCGCCCCGCGTATCAACTCGGCCGGACGACTCGAAGATGCTTCAATCGCACTGGATTTTTTATTAGCCGATACCACCGAAAAAGCCTACCACCAATTCGAACTCCTAAGTGCGCTCAATACACTGCGTAAAGAGACCGAAGCACAAACCACCGCCGAAGCGATGGAGCTTGTGAACCCCTCCGATAGGGTTATCGTCGTTGCGGGAAAAAACTGGCATGAAGGGGTTGTCGGCATCGTCGCATCACGGTTGGTCACCCATTTTCAAAAACCTGCCATCGTCCTGAGCATCCATAACGGGATTGCCAAAGGATCCGGACGGAGCATCGGCAATGTCGACCTCTATTCTCTGATTAAATCCCAAGAGGCTCTTTTAGCTAAATTCGGAGGACATAAAATGGCTGCCGGATTGTCCTTGGAGTATGAAAATGTTGATCCATTCCGTCAAGGGATCAATGATGTGGCACGCTCTATCCCTCCCGAAGATTTTATCCCTCACAGTGACGTTGTCGGAGAGTTGGAACACGAAATGATCAATTTTCAGCTCTTAGAGCTACTGGAGCGGTTTGAACCTTACGGCGAGGGAAATCCCCGCCCGAAATTTCTCATACGCGAGGCGGATGTTGTCAACGTCAGATTGTTCGGAAGCGATCAGTCCCACAGCCGTATCGAGCTGCGTCCCAAAGCGCTCAGCCCCAAAACAATGGAGCTTATCGCCTTTCGACGAACGCTGGAGTATCCTGAAAACAAAAAAATCTCCTGCAGCTATACGGTCAACAAAAATGAGTGGAACGGACGCGTTTCGATCCAGCTTATGGTGGAGCGGGTATTTTGATCTACCGTTTTTTCATCATCCCCCTCTTGTTCATCGGATGCGGCTCCGTCGATACACACTTGCCCTATCCGCTCACCATCAGCGAAGAGGGTCTGGGAGCGATTCATCCCGATACCCCGATCAATCAGGTCAATACCCTCTTGAGCGGTTTCGAATTTGACAAGCTCTCTCAGGTCTCTTCCGATCGCAACAGCGTCATTCTCCAAATGAAACGGGGCACTCATCCGATCGCGCAAATCGTCTCCGATGAATCAGGCAAGAAAATAGCCGCAATCTATATTAATTCCAACCTCATCAAGAATAAACAGGGGATAGGATTAGGGGAACCTCTTCCGCAAAACGATCAAATTCGCTGCGATGGACCAGAGTGTATATCGAAAAATGAGCCCTCTGTTCATTACCGTATCAATCCAGCCAATCGAACTATCCTCGAAATAACCTTTTCACGGCTATAATATCTCTATGGATACATTTTTTATTGAATTTCGCGACCCGCTCTTCGGTATCGTTGTCTTTTTTGTTCTCCTCTTTGTCCTCTCTTTTTTGAGTTACTGGTGGGGACGGTACAAAAGTGCTCAGGAGCATCGTGATCTCGAATCGTTTTTAGGAAAATTCGAATCGATAGGCAAGGGAGACAAGCTTGCCGAACAGGTTCAGACAAACTCTATCACCAGCGAATCGTGGCTCCTGCTGGCACAAAGTTTTGAGCATCAGGGCAATTATGAAAAAAGTGTCGAAATTTACCATGCGCTCCTTGCCAAAAACCGTGATCCCATCTTCCAAAAAGATGCTCTGTTGTTACTCGGAAAAAGTTTTTTCAAAGCAGGTTTTTTGGAACGCTCCCGCCAAACTTTTCTCCAAGTTTTGAGTAATGCACCCCGTACTCCGCAGGCACTTCATTTTTTGATCCTCATTTACGAACAGCTCCAGCAATACGATAAAGCTCTCGAAGTGATGGAGTCCCTCGAAGAGATCAGCACCGATACCCTCACCGAAAAACTCTATTTGGAGTGCCGACGCCTCCTCAGCGATCATCGGATAGGACTTGATGAAAAAGCTTCTCGACTCATTACGTTTTATGAACAGCACCGCCGTTTGGGCTATATGATTTTCGAATGGCTTTTCACTTATCGACCGATGGACGGATGGAAACATTTCGACCAGTCCCTGAGCGAGCGTCTCAGCGATGTTTTATGGCGCGTGAGTGATGATCATTTGGATTTGGATATAATTTCAAGCAACACCTATCTGCGTGAGCTTTTCAGTGCGAGAGGATCACTCAATCTGGCGGAAGGGAGCTCGATTTTCGAGCTCGATATTCTTATCGCCCTTCACCGCTGCGGTGTGGCAAAATCGACCTTGCAATTTGAATACACATGTCATCAATGCAACCAAATTTCGTTTTTGCCGTTTCACCGCTGTCCGCATTGTCATGCCATCGATAGCGTTCAGAGCATCATGAATCTTTCAAAGGAGCGTTTTGAAGAAAATAACTCTCTTCAGTGACGGTTCGGCACTGGGCAACCCCGGTCCGGGAGGATACGGTGCGATACTCCGATACGGAGATAAAGAGCGGATCATCAGCGGCGGAGAAGCACATACCACCAATAACCGTATGGAACTTTTGGGGGTGATCGAGGGGCTACGAGCCCTCAAAGAGCCCTGCGACGTCACGATCATCTCCGATTCATCCTACGTGATCAAAGGGATCAACGAATGGCTGGAGGGATGGGTCAAACGCAACTTCGCCAAAGTCAAAAACCCCGATTTGTGGCAAGAGTACCTACGCGTCTCCCAACCGCATCAGATACACGGCGTATGGGTACGCGGACACAACGGTCATCCCGAAAACGAACGGTGTGACGTTATCGCCAAAGAAGAGGCGGAAAAGTATAAAAGCGGGTTGAAATAAAAGCACACAAGCGTGCGTGGGCTCTCTGCCGAAGAGAACTCAGCGTTAGCGTAGGATTGGAGGCTTTGCTCCCGATCCGTGTTAAAATGATGAAAGCGGAAAAATTTAAAAAAGGAATACAACCATAATGGACAACTTAACCACCCTGCAGGAACGCTTAGGGTACACCTTTCAAAACAAAGAGCTCCTTATTGAAGCGCTGACGCATAAAAGCTACAAACAGCCCTACAATAATGAGCGCTTGGAGTTTTTGGGGGATGCGGTACTCGATCTTATCGTCGGTGAATACCTCTACAAAAAATTTCGCACCTATGATGAGGGAAAACTCTCCAAAATGAGAGCATCTCTCGTCAACGAGGGGGGATTTACCTCTTTAGCCAACCATATCGGCTTGGGTGAATACATCTATCTCTCTAATGCCGAAGAGAACAACAACGGCCGCAGCAAAAGCTCACTCCTTTCAAACGCATTCGAAGCCATTATGGGGGCGATCTATCTCGAAACCGGTTTACACAAAGTACAAGAGATTACCATCACTCTGCTCGAACAGGTCCACCCCGATATCTCTTTGGATTCGCTCTTCAAAGATTACAAGACTTCACTCCAAGAGCTAACACAAGCCCATTACGGCACTACTCCCGAATATCAGTTGATAGCCGAACACGGACCGGATCACAAAAAAGAGTTTGAGGTTGCCGTTATTATCGACGGCAAGCGATACGCTTCAGCCTGCGGCAAAAGTAAAAAACAAGCGCAGCAGGAAGCGGCGCAAATCGCATTGGAAATGTTAAGCAAGGAGCTCAAATGAATCGATTTGGAGAACGTTTTACAATAACGACATTTGGTGAATCGCACGGCAAAGCGATCGGATGCGTACTGGATGGAGTTCCTGCCGGTTTAGCAATCGATGAAGCATATATTCAAAGTGAGCTTGATCGCCGCCGTCCGGGTCAAAACGAGTTTGCCACCGCCCGTAAAGAGGCCGATCAAGTCGAAATCCTCAGCGGCGTTTTCGAGGGACTCAGTACCGGTACGCCGATCATGATGGTAATCTATAACACCGATCAAAAAAGCGGTGATTACAGCAATGTCAAAGACATTTTCCGTCCGGGACATGCTGATTTTACCTACTTTCACAAATACGGTCTTCGCGACTATCGCGGGGGCGGACGCTCAAGCGCACGCGAAACGGCGGCACGTGTCGCAGGGGGTGCGGTAGCCAAACTGATGCTCCGTTCTTTGGGAATCGAGTGTGAGAGCGGTATCAGTTCGATTCACGGCATCGAAGCACACTCTCTGGATTTTAACTATCCCAAAAACAGTCCGATTTATGCCCTCGATCCAAGTGTCGAAGAGGCTCAAAAAGCAGCCATCTTGGATGCCAAAAACGCCCATGATTCCGTCGGCGGGGTGGCAACGGTGAAAATCAGCGGTCTGCCGATCGGCTTAGGCGAAGGGCTTTATTACAAACTCGATGCCGTATTGGCCGAAGCGATGATGGGGATCAATGCCGTCAAAGCGGTCGAAATCGGTGAGGGGATTCACAGTGCCCAACTCCTTGCAAGCCAAAACAACGATCCGATCACCCCAAAGGGATTTAAATCGAACCATGCAGGGGGAATTTTAGGCGGCATGAGTAACGGTGATGATGTTTTGATACGTATCCATTTTAAACCAACCCCATCGATCTTTATCGATCAGGAGAGTGTCAATACCGATAACGAAACCGTCCACGTCTCTCTCAAAGGGCGACATGACCCATGCGTCGCCGTACGCGGCTCGGTCGTTGCCGAATCGATGGCGGCACTCGTCATAGCCGATATGGTGCTACTCAACATGGGACGCACGATGAGTGGGGTACTCAACTACTACCGATAAGTGTCTCACTTAAGATTATTTTCGCTACCATAGATCATCTCATCCAAAAGGTTTTTCTGTGGCAAGCGTACAAAACTGCTACCTTCTCGATACCTCTGTTATCCTTGATGATCCAACCAACATTTTACGAATCAGCGACGAAAACCATAACGGTGTCGCCATCACCAACGTTGTTTTAGCCGAACTTAACAGCAAAAAAGATGATATGCGCTCCGAAGCAGGGTTTCAGGCGCGTGAGTTTTTCCGTCTTGCCGACGCCGCATGGGGGGAACCGATCAGCTTCATCGAACTTCCCAAATGCGTTCAAGAACACGTCAATGTCGAAGAGTGCAAAAATGACCGATATTACCGCCTTTCACTCAATTTCGACCGATCATTGCATGGGGGAGAAGCAAACCTCATTGATCTGTTTATTATCCATCGTGAACATTACCGCATCTCCCATACGTTTACCGAACCCAAGGGGATCAATGATGCGAAAATCGGAGAGATCGCCGACGATTATGATCTCACTCTCCTCTCCAATGATATGTCATTTCGCATTGCTGCAGAAATCCGCGGTATCCGCACCCAAAGCATCCGCAACAGCAGCGTCGAGGCACCGGAGCAAATCGACTTTACCTACACCTACGAGTATGAAAAGACCCCTTCCCTTCCAAACGATGTCGAACACCACAACTTCGATCAACTCACCTTCGTCCAAAAAGCGCTCAGCAGCTCATCAGAGATGTACGAAACAGGGATCCAACGCCATGCGTTTTGTTTTAACAACCAAATCGAATGGTGCGATTTTGACCGCCGATTCGGAGAACATTTCAACGATGAACTGGTACGCCCGCTAAATTTGGAGCAAAAATTTTATTACGCGATGATGACCCACCCACAGAACTACGTGACGGTAGTTTCCGGCTCTACAGGATCGGGTAAAACGCTCGTCGCGCTTCAGGCAGGGTTGGAATTGGTTGAAGAGGGGATTGTAGAGGGGATCGTCTATGCCCGTAATACCGTTACCTCGAACGATCAGGCGGCAGAACTCGGTTTCCGCAAAGGGGATGAAGAACAAAAACTAAGCTTTTTCATGTATCCGCTCTATTCTGCGGTTAATTTCACCATCGAACACCAAAGCAAACGCTCCATTGACGCCCGTGTCGAGTACACCGGCAACACCAACTCGGTCAAACGGGAAAATGCCACCGAAGTGTTTATGAAAAAATACAATATCGAGACGATGGATATCGCCCATCTTCGCGGTACGACGATCTCCCGCAAGTTTGTCATCATCGATGAAGCGCAAAATATGACCAATGCCACCCTAAAACTCATCGGTACACGGATGGGGGATGAAACACGCCTTGTCGTGATGGGAGACCCCGGTCAAATCGACCATCCGTTCCTCTCCAAACGACGTAATGCCCTTGTCAGCTTACTCAACAAAGCGCAGCATAATAATTTTATCGCAGGGATTCAGTTGAGGCATACGATACGCTCTCAAGTTGCGGATTGGTTTGATAAGAACTTTTAGCATACTTTTCTCTTTAGCGAGAAAAGTATCAAAAGAGCATACCGTGATCCAAGAACGC
>NZ_JAEMQA010000116.1 GCF_022759005.1 Sulfuricurvum sp.
CAAAGTTCTGGTTCCGATTCGTTAACCCCTTTTTTGCCGTTTGATGGTGTACATTCTCAAACTCTCCGGCGTTTCGTTTTCCACCCCCCCCTCTCAAAAATAACGTTGCGCCCGTTGCCGTTGATTGACAAAGAGAGCAATATCATCAATGCCCTTAATTTGACAAACGACAGTGATGAGCATATTTGTGTGTGTAACAAAGACGGAAGTCTGTACGGTCTTGTAACCAACAGTGACATTGTTGCGAGTGTCGATCCGCAAGTGATTTTGGAATCGCTCCAGATTGCGACAATCTTTGAAAAAAAATTCGGGTATAAAAGTTTTTTGCCGGATACTCCTATGGCAGAGATTTTGGACTATATGAAAGATTCGTTGAGCGATTGTGTGATTATTCAGAAAGCAAATTCTCCAGCAAAAAAACCGCTATTTGACCCAGCTTGCCACGAAAGACCCATTGACCGAAATTCACAACCGCCATATGTTTTCGGAACTCTTTGCGCAGGAACGCTCGATTGCAAAACGACAAGGGACGAAATTGACCTTGATGATGATCGATCTGGATCATTTCAAACGGGTCAATGATACCTATGGGCATAATATCGGAGATTATGTGCTGAAACATTTTACGTCATTGGTTGTTTCAACGATTCGTGAAGCGGATCTTTTTGCCCGATGGGGTGGGGAAGAATTTGTTCTTCTTTTGCGCAATGTCGGATGTGAAGAGGGATACCTTGTCGGTGAAAAAATCCGAAGTTTGATCGAATCGGAATCTTTTGATGAGGTAGGGAAAGTGACGTGCAGCATCGGGATTACCGAAGTAAGCCCCGAAGATTCATTGACCAGCGCGATTGAGAGGGCAGATAGGGCTCTGTATGCGGCGAAAGAGGCCGGACGTAACTGTACCATCGCATGTGAGGTTCGATAATGAAACATCCAACGCTTGAATCCATTCTATCACATAAAACTACCCCACTTTCGGTAGAAGCGTTGTATAATGGCGATGGGACAGGCATTAGGATTTCAGATAGTGGCTGAGGGGGCGGAGCGGATAGAGCAGATTGAATTTTTGAAAGCGCTAAACTGTACAATGTACCAAGGGTATTTTAAAAGCAAACCTGTGAGAGCCGAGGAGTTTGAAAAGCTTCTCGGCTGAAGGATTATTTGAGTGAATCGACGTAGCTTGCGATGGTGCTGATTTCACTGTCGCTGAGAGCTGCAACATTAGCTTGCATGATCGCTTTTTGATCGCCACCGAACGTACCGTTTTTATAGCCGTTTAGTTTCGCCAGCGCACCGCTTCCGCCAGCGATCGCTTTTCCTGCTACCGAAGTCTCTTTCCCGTCTCCGCCGTGGCATTCCGCACATTTGGCTGCATAGAGTTTAGCTCCGTTTGCCGCCATCAATGAGGACAGCCCGATTACCGATAAGAGTACTAATTTTTTTACCATTTTTATACCTCCGCGTCTTTGATAAAACTATTGTAGCGTAAAAATTATTCGACCCGATTGCGACCGTTTTGTTTTGCCAGATAGAGTTTTGCATCTGCTTCTGCAACGTAGCGGTTGATGGTCTCTTTGAGAATATAACTGGTAGAATCGATCGAAATCGGTGTAATACCGACGCTGACGGTATAGCGGATCGGTTTTCCATCAAACGTAATCTCTTGTTCTGCGGTGAAATCACAGAGTTTTTGAGCAATTTTGCGGGTATTGGTTTCATTGGTCGAGGGGAGGATGATAATAAATTCTTCCCCTCCGAAACGGAAGATAAAGTCCGATTTGCGTAAAAGGGTACGTAAGGATTCGGCAAAATGTTGGATCACGGCATCTCCGGCGAGATGACCATAGGTGTCGTTGATCAATTTAAAATGATCCAGATCGCACATCATCAGTGAACATTGGCTCTCGGTCGCTTTGGCGATTTCGATTTGGCTTTGTATTACTTTTTCAAACAGACGGCGGGTTAGAAGTCCGGTAAGAGGATCTTTGGAATACTCTTCGATCATGACCATATCGTTGAGAATAGCGATTTCATTACCGATCTCTAATGAGATGTAGTCGATCCGATGCATCAGGTGGATAAGATTTTTCGGTTTCATGACTCCACCCTTGGTCTGGGCGATCACATCCGAAGCGAGATCGTGCAGATTTTGGTGGAGCAGCCCCACCTCTTTGAAATGGCTGGTCGTGATAATATAGGGGATCGATGCATCATGAAGCCATTTCCCGAATGAGCAGAGGGTATGGTTGAGTTCAGGGTATGGATAGGCATCGTCAAGATGCTGGACGAAATCGATTAGTTTGATCATCCATTCGATATGTTGCTGATAATGGATCATCAGATTCTTTTCGACGAGATTTGAGAGATGGCTCAAGCGTATATGATTTTTGACGGCAAGGCGTCGGAGAAATTTATGGAAATAAGCGATGGTGATTTGGTGCTCTAAGGTATCAAAATAGATGCTAAGGCGTTTGATATTCTCTACGTCCCCCTCTTGGGCAAACAGTCGCATCAGGTTGCGTGAAATGGTTAAGAGCTCTCCGTAGACAAACATATAGGGGATGTCATTGGTAACACAGAAGTGAACGAACTCATCGGTTCGTTCTTCCGATTCAGCGGCTGTTTTGGATCCAAAGAGGGAGATAAAGAGTGTTTTATGCTCACTGATCGTATGAGCGTAGTCGCAATGGAATTCTTTAATATACTTATCACGATCAAAGTCGATGCAAAAATCATCAATTGCAAGTTCGATCGCATCAAGATAGGCTTCGGTCTTAAACATACTACCTCATTTGGGGATTTGGTAGTGCAATTATAGCCTAATGGCTAAACCGGAAAATACCCATCACGATTTCAACGCCAATCAAAACGATAATGATCCATTCAAGAAACTCGCTTTTTTTGTGATTGATAATGTCCATCACCAGCATAACGTCCTCTTTGATTTGGGAAAGTTTGGAGAGGGCGATTTCGTGGCGATCATACAGTTCAAGAGTGAATGCCAACTTCGTATACAGGGCTTCGGCCTCTTCATTATCCCATAGAATGTTCGGTTTGTCCAAGAGCAAAAGATTACTCACCATATCGTGTCGAGTGAGGGCAAGACGCTTGGCAAACTGCATGAGGTGGGATCGGCGACGGATGGAGAACGTATGGATCGATTCGACGATTCGGCGGCTTTGGGCAAAAAGGGTATCAAGCCGTTTTTCGTAACGCTCCAGACCGACACTTTGAGAGACGGCCAATGCGATGATGTTGAGATTCAAGGTTGTTGCGTCGCGTAACATAATTGCTTCGTTCGTAACGCTAAAGCGGGTGGGAAGATTCGGATCGATATGTATCGGGTAGTCTTGTGTGAGGATATTTTCGGTATCGAGTGAGATCCGCAGCAGCGAAAGAGCGTTTAGAATCTCTTTTTTTTCTTCCGCAATCAATGTTAAAACGCCAAAAGGGGCTAAAACGGCGTAGAGTGTCTCGTTTTTTCCGTAATAGCCGTTTTCTATCCCTCGACTGAGGGGGATATCGAGTGCGTATTCGAGTGTCGCAGCGCTCAAGGGGTGGGGAAGATTTAGTGCGAGAAGGTTCATTGTTGTCCCTTTAACCGAAAATTGGTTTGATTTATTGTATCATCCCTTGATTACAATGAGGTGATAATGCAAAGCAAAATAGTAGTTGGGCTGGTAGGATTATGGGTGAGCTGGAGTTCGCTTCAAGCTGATGTTTCGGAGATGATTTTTTACCCTCAGGCCGATTTTTCGGAGGGGATTTTTCATTTTAATTATCAGGGTGAAAAAAATAAAAATTACGGATTCATGTTTGAAAAAGGGTTTGACCCGACCCGAATCGTCTATGTCCGTCCCGCAAACCATAGAATGGAAAAAACCAAAGAGGGGCTGACAAAACTCTCTTTTGAAAATACCGATCGCTATTCGTATTTGGAGCGTGCGAACAAAGACGATTTTATTGTTTCCGAAGAGAACGGAATCGTTAAGATTCTCCTGAGCGGCGGAGATTGCAAAGGGAGCAGCGATTGTGTGACGGCAGAAAATATCCTTACCGTCAATGTCCCAAAAGGGTATGGAGTTCGTAAGTACCAAGGGCTCGATCAAGACCTTAAACCCCTCAAAAACCCTCAGTGGCAACGAAACGGGAATACGTACACCCTCACCGCACGCGATGTCAAAGGTGCGTGTGTGATGATGGAGCTTGAAAAGCTCAAGCCCGGACAAACCGTTACGAGTGTAGCGATGGCTGATCCGCTAAAAGTTGCACCGCCTGTTCGTGTATCAGAATCTGCTAAAGTGATGAAAGAGGAGCCGAAGGTTATTGTAAATGAAGCACCGGTTGTTGAAGGGGTGAAAATGACTCCGGTAGCGACAGTCGCCGCAGTTGAATCACCGAAACCACAAAAAGAAGAGATTATTGCTGTCGAACCGAAGCAAGAGGCTGTGAGTGTCCCAAAACCGGTGAAAAAACCTGCAATAAATACTGCCGCTCCGGCACCGTATTTTAGAAATTTCCAAATTTTCGAGAGCCGTGTCGTAGCGTTGAGCGAAGTGGGCAAAGAGCGTTTGCGCGAGTGGGCGCAGCTGTATAAAACAGGCGGCTATACGTCGGTCACGATCAACGGCTATACCGACAATATCCCGCCGCAACGACTCAAAGCGCTTTATGCGACCAACGAAATTCTCTCCGCCGCACGTGCGCAAATGGTTGCCGATTATCTTGTGACGCAAGGGATTGAAAAAGAGGCGATCAAAGTTGTCGGTATGGGGGATGCCAATCCGGTCGCATCCAATGACAATGAAGAGGGGCGCTCTAAAAATCGACGGATTGAGTTTGTGCTAACCCGCTAAGGCGTTACATCTGCTCATACAGATCGAAGAGATCGACCCCATCAGGGAGGCGGGGTTTTCCGTCGCGAAACGATCGAGTGTGGGCGATGAGCCGCTTAAAATGTTTGCGTAGGTGGTAGGCATCGGGAACATTGGGGCGGAACCAATCCCCTTTTGCACTGAAAAGCCAGTCGATGACGGCCTTGACGTCGAGGAGACTATAGCCTCCCGTTTCGATCAACAGACGAATCTGTTTTGCCCAACTCATCACATCAAACGGCTCTTCAAACTGCGGATCGATAGAGGCGAGATGTCGGATAAAATATTGCGCCATCTCGAACTCTTCGGTGGTCGGCTTGGTTTGCTCAAGAGCTTGTTTCGATGCGACTACCGGAGCGTTGGAGGCGATCTCTTTGCGTACCCACCGCTCAAACTCCGCACACCAGTCAAACGAGCGGTTGTTTTTCGAGCGCTGATAGAGGGCAAAATCCTCAAATAACTCCCGTCGTAACCCTTCTCGATCACACAGCTCAAGGGCAAAGGCGTGAAGCTCTTCGTACGTCTCATTGGGGAGGTTGAGAAAATAGCTGCTGTCGCTGTATTGGGCAGGAGTGAGATTCATCTCGATTGTCGGCAAAGCGGAGATCGGGGCAAAGGTGTAGTAGATCATCACCCCTTGAGGTGTTTTGCGGCGGAGGGTTTTGAGGATCCCTTTTTTGACCATGGCATCGAGTGCTTCGATCACTTCGCGCGGGGTGTGACGAAGGGCTTGCGCAAGGGTTGAAGCATCGACATCGCCGGGTTTTTCCCCCCATTGTTGGGTATGGCGGGCAATGAGCGGTATGAGGGAGCGCTCCATCAATGTGAGATCATCACGGTCGATCAAGGAGGTTGGGATGGTGATCATGAACGCTTCACCGAGGAGATGAGTTTTGCCTTGAGAGGAGCGGTAAGGGTCTCATTTTTCTCCCGTTCTCGACGGAGAATTTCGTTTCGGTATTCGTGAACAACCCGCGCTTCGAAGAGGCTGCGGTCGAGCGAAACGTAATCATAGATCCATTTTTTTGTGAGGGCTTTGACGACGTTGATGTCGGTTTCATCCAAAAGCGCTTTATCCTCCCCCTGACGTTTAATCGAGGTAAAACGGATCGCTTCAAACCGTTCCAACGCACTTTTTTCACCGTCTCGCACCAAGCTGACATCACGGCGGATATCGTACATCAGGGTGTAGAGTTTTTGGGTTCGCTCTTGCGCCTCCTGATCGATTGGGGTGAGGGCTTGAGATTCGAACTCTTCGGCAATGAGGGCGATTTTTTCAAATCCGTTTTTGTAGGGCATCTCTCGAAGCGACAAACGGCGAAAAAATTCCCGATAGTGTGCAGGACGGATATCACGTACCAAATCGGCGACATGTGCGCGGAGGTTAACGTCCTCTTCGATTTTGAAATATTCCATCAACGAAGTGACGAATTGGGCGCGGATTTGATCTTCGGTCGGTCGGTTTTGCATAGATAGAGTATATCACGGTGATCTTTAGAGTAGCGTTAGTTAAAAAATAAGGTAAAATAGCAGTGGGTATTTTTCATACTACCCTAATTCGCCAAAAGAGGCTCCCATCTTAACTATCGACCATACCGTTATCCCCGAGGGTGATGCAGAACTCGGTGATAACCTTTTGTATTACGACTACAACATCGATCACCTTTTGTCGCTTCAGGCAAAAGGGCTAACGATGGAGGATGAAGGGTATATCAGTGCTTTTCGTTCGTTTGAAGGAGAGGTGTACGAGAATTACATCTATGAAAAGCTTCTCCGATTTGCCGCCAATGAACCGAAAATCAAAAGCTTTATCATCAAAGGTCCCCACAAACACCGCACCCGTGCGCAGAGTGATGCTCTCTCCGTGAGCTGGAAAGGGCAGATTATTTACCGTGCCCGTCACAAAGAGATCGGAGAATTTGACGGACTCCTCTTTACCGATAAAGAGCTCTATTTTGTGGAAATGACCCTCGTCAAATCGGTGAGTAATCTCAAAAAAAGGCTCCGTAAAAAACGGGCATTGCTCGAAGTACTTTTTCCTCGCTATCAAGTGAAAGCGTTACTGGTGCTCAACGAGGGGGCGACGGGAACGTCCGATTTGCCGCCCTATGCGTCGGTATGGCTTACTAAGCCCTATAGCGCCCGTCATATCTTAGAACGTCTCAGCACCAAATCGCCGCGTGCTCCGATGATCCGTATCGAGAGTAACAAAATCGCTCATGCCGAAGAGCTTAAAATCGCCGCATTCAAATACTATGCGACCCTCTCGTGGATGCTTCGCTCATTGCGAGGGAAAGATCCGGTCGATTTGGAGTTTTTCCGCCGTCCGACAACGCAGCGCTACCATGATATTTATACGAAAGTGTATATCGGTTACCTCGGTGTGGAGGATTTTAAAACCCTCGCTCCCGATTTGAAATGGGAGGGTTCCAATGCCTTTCGTGTAGTGGTGGCGATTGAAAAAGATCACTCCGGCGGCTATTTTTTGACCTATTTTATCCGACATAGTGCCAAAAAACTGGACAATGTGGTGATCACGCCGAACGGGAGTAAAGTAACGAAAAAAGATCCTTTCGGGATTACCCTCACCGAGATGAACCATTTGGACAAAGTGATGGATCAGAGTTTTCATCTTACATTGCAGCAGCATGAGAAACTTGGCCATTTGATTAGCCAACTTTCCCACTAAATATCACATTAACCATCAATTATCTCTTTTTCTTTTATACTTTCGTATACGTTAGAACTTATAAGGGATTTTTATGAAAAAGACGGTTGTATTATTGTTGGCAGCATTGAGTCTGTGGGGAGCGCCCTATAAAGTCGGACAGTCGGTGATGCCGCTGGATCTGAACGATCAGTTCGGTAAGCGCTATACCCTCAAAGCGATGCCTAAAACGCTCATTATGGCATTCGAAAAAGGGACGGGAGCAACGGTCAACGAATACCTTGCCGTGCAGGAAAAAGGGTATTTGGCGAAAAACAAAGCGGCATTTGTTGCCGACATCAGCCAAATGCCGAAATTCATTACCGAGAGCTTCGCATTGCCGAAAATGCGCAAGTACAACCATACAGTCTTGTTGATCCAAGATGAAGAGCAGGGACTTAACTTTCCGTATCAAGAGGATAAAATCACCGTGATGAAATTTCGGGGGAACTTTTTGACTAAGATTGATTTTATCTCAACTCCCGAAGAGCTGAAAAAAGCGATTGAGCAGTGATAACGCCGATCAAAGCACTTCGGAAAAATCGGTTTAAAACAGCTCTGATTTTTATCAGTATGAGTGTCTCCATTGCGGCAATTTTTCTGATCAGTGCCATATCAGGCGGAGTAGTGAGCATGTACAGTTCGATGCTCAAAACGGACGGAGATATTATCGTCACCCAAAAAGGGATAGCCGATACGTTTTTCAGTGACATTAACCGCTCGGCTGCCGATGAGATTGCTGCAATCAATGGGGTGAGGGAAGTGAGTGCGTTGATTTTGGGTGCGGCTCCCGTCGATCCTCTTCCGATCGTCGGTATTTACGGAGCAAGCAAAAACCGTTTTAAAAGCTATGCGCTTAAACAAGGTCTGTACCCCTCTTCGGGCGAAGTGATGCTCGGCTCTAAAATCTATGAGACCCTCAAGCATCCTAAAACGATCTCTCTCTCCAAAAAAGAGTTTCGGGTCAGCGGGGTATTTAAAAGCCGAATCGGATTTGAGGACGGGGGCGTCGTCATGGGGTTAGAGGATGCGGGAGCTGTATTTCATAAAAGTGCCTCTATCTTTTTACTTGCATTGAATGATTTAGGCAAAAGCGATGCGATTGTGGCTCAGATCAATAAAACGTATCCGCAGATGGAAGCGAAAACGACCGATGGTTTTATCGACTCGTACAACCAGTTCAAAATCATCAAAACCAGTTCCGATGTGATCGGTGCGATGGCGTTTTTGATGGGGATTTTGGGGATTGTGAGCATGATGAGCATGGTGGTCAACGACCGGAGAGCGGAATTTGGGATCATGCGCTCTATCGGCCTCTCTTCGAGAGTGATTATTTTCAAGCTGCTGGGTGAAACGCTGATTATTGCTCTGCTGGCGTTTGCAGTGGCGTACGGCGTTTCGGAAGCGGTATTGGAACTCATCAAACACGCCGATAAATTTCAAGGATACATCAACGGAGAAATTACGGCGGCTTTGGCGATCAAAGTCTTTGTCGTTTCGGTCGTTATGGCACTTTTCGGTACTCTCCTTCCGGCGGTTTATGCGGCAAGAGTCGATCCGATGAGCTTGATCCAAAGAGGTGGCGCATGAAAATCGAAGCTACGGGTCTGGAGCACTTCTACGGGCATGAAAAAGTACTGGATGGGGTCGATTTGACGATCGATTCGGGGAGCTTTACGGCGATTATTGGAGAGAGCGGGAGTGGGAAAACGACACTCCTCTCGATCCTCTCGACACTGCTTCAACCCACAAAAGGGATCACGCGATACGATGGAAAGAGACTCAGTGAACTGGGGAATATCGACCGTTTCCGTCGACACAATATCGGGTTTGTGTTTCAATTTCACTATTTGATCTCCTATCTGACGTTGCGTGAAAATATCGCCCTCGGGGCGATCGATGAGAGTCGAATTGAGTCCTTATTGCACTCACTGGGGATCGCAAAACTCTCCCACCGCTACAGCGACGAGGTCTCCGGAGGGGAGCGTCAGCGTGCCGCTATTGCCAGAGCGTTGGTGAATGCTCCCTCCGTCGTGTTTGCCGATGAGCCGACAGGGAATTTGGATAGTAAAAATGCCCTTGGGGTGTACAAGTTGTTTCGGGAGTTTTCACATCAGGGAACAGGCTTTGTAGTCGCGTCACACGACAAAAAGATAGCCGATTATGCAGACGTTATTATCGAAATGGAGGATGGTATTGTTAAACAAATTCATCAATGACGAACTTCCTCTGGCCTTTGTATGGTTGATTCTCGGACTCTTTGCGGGGTTGGTGTATGCGTTAGAGATACTGGGATTGGACGGCTCGATGACCTTGCTCTCTCCCGAGCGCGCGCGATCACTCCATATTTCGCAGATGCTCTATGGCTTTTTCCCGTTGATCCTCTCACTACTGCCGTTTGCATTGTTCCAAAAAGAGGGGGTTTTATCCGACACTGCGATTGAGCACTTACGCCGTTATTTCGTCGTCTGGAACCTCTTTTTGCTCACAATGACGATGGCATTGTTATTCGGAAATATTCGGGGGTTGCCGTTTTACGATTTTCCCTATCAGCTGAACTTTTTGTTGGCGTTTAGCGGTTTGTTTTATCTCCTCGCCCTCCTCGATGCCCTTCGCCGCTACGAAAAACGCCCTGTGTGGGTCAATGTCTCGCTTGCCGCCGTTATTGCCGCACCGATTGCCCTTGTCGTACTGATGAATCCGCAATACGGTCAGGTGGAGAAAACCCTTATCGGACCGCATGGGGATAATACGCTGGGGATGAGTTTTACGTTGATTCCGATTTATTATCTCCTCATCAAGCTAGTTGCCGGCGGAGAGTTCAAACCGCGCTGGCACTGGTTGTGGATCGCTCCTTTGATCGGATATGTCATATCGCTTATGATCCGTAATTTTCTCCATCCTCTGAGCTACAACGAGGAGTGGTTTTTTCAATATTTAACTCTTCTTTATTTGCCACTGTTATGGGTTTGGCTTCGTGATGCGGGGGTGGATTTTAAGACGAACCCTTATCTGATCCTCTCGATTGGGGCCTTTGTATTTGTCGATGCGGAGGGAAATTTTCTTTTTATCCCTGAAATTCGCGCGTTGATTCACCGTAACGATTTGGTAGTGGGACATGCCCATATCGCGATGGGGTTGGCGGTGGCGTTTATGGCACTCACTATTCTTCATTATATTGTGCCAAATCTCTTTCGACGGATGTATGCGATACTCTGGGCGGTGTTGATGGCGTTAATGGCTTTGGCGTTGACGGTAGCGGGCATTTTTGAAGCCGGAGGAGAGAGCGGTGCGATAGAGCCGTTTTTGTGGATTCGGGCGATAGTCGGTGCGATGATCGTCTCATTGGTCTTGCGGATCACTTATGATCGGGTCAAAATAAGGCTCGATTCTGCGCTCAAACTTTATCATCTGAGCGGATTTTTGAGCGATGCGGGGGGCGGGGTGATCCTCATCCTCGGTGGCGCGGCATTGTTCCCGTTGCTAGGATTTCACTTTAGCGGGACGTATGAGTATCTCGTTTTTGCTTTTATGATCGGAACGGGATTGGCGCATTGGTACGGGCTACAGAGCGATCCACACCGCTTTGCCGAGTTGTCCGCTTCGGTACGCGCCATCTGCGCCTCGGTATTTGCGGCACTTTATATGGCGGGGATGTTGGATGGAATCGCCCTTTTGGTCGCTGTGTACGACCTGACATTCGCCTTGATCTATTGGTTGTTTTTACGGAGTAAAGATTGAATTTTCTGGTTATTGTTCTTAGTTCACAGCTTTTGTATTATCTCTTGATTGCACAAACTGGGGTCGTCGGAGCATTTCATTCGCATATTCACGATCTCTATACGCTCCCTATCGGAGGGATAATCGGAGCAGTGCTTAGTGCTTGGCGAAGCCACCGTTTTCTTACGATAGAGTTGTACGTTCTCTTCGCGTTACAAGGGGTGATTTCATGGTTTTATCCTGATTATTCTTTGTGGATGCTTTGGATACTTGGATTTCTTGTGGGATATACAACCCCGTTATTGCTCTATGCATTTAGATTTCAAAGCAAGCTTTCTTTGGCGTTAGGACTAGCCATTTCGTATGCCATCGGTACGGCACTGTACTCCTATCCGTTTGATGAGAGAGGAGGTATTGCGATTGCACTTCCTTTGATTTCAATGATTGCACTGTATTTTTCACGGCTTCAATCGGATATGGACGCAGAGAAAAAGCCGTTTCGATGGATAACGTTAGTGTTGATGATGCTGTGTATTTTTGCCGATTCGGCACTCTTTGAGACATTAAGCCGATCGGGAGATATTGATATTTGGGGTAAATATCCCCTTTTAATCATCAACTCACATTTACTCGGAGTATATTTGGCATATCGCTACGGTACGGAGCTCACGAAACAAAGCAGAATCATTCTGACCCTGTTTTTGCTGAGTTACATGTTCTATGGATTAAAAATACCGTTGTTACTAAGCATTATCTATCCGATTGTTATTTCGTATTATAATGTCTTGTTATTTCAAGCGCTGATTCGCTTGGCGGATATTCGTCTGATCGGATTGTCAATGGTGGGTGTGGGTTGGATTGCCACATCAGCAGCAAACGCTATCGCTTTGGAACATCAGCTTTGGATTGCAATCATTGTTTTTGGGGCTTTTTCGCTTCTCTATCCATTTTATTTTAGGAGGTTTTTATGATCAAATTGTGCATTGCGGGATTATTGCTCGCTTCATCGGTATATGCCGGAAATTTGGGTTATGAGTCGGGACTGATCAAGGCGCATACGGAAGTATTCGGTGATGCCACCATTGATCCGATGTCTAAAAAAGCGACGTCGCATTTGAGTATGGAAGCAAACCCTGCTACCCTCAAAGGATCAATTGATGTGTCGTTAAGCGATTTATTCAGCGACAATAAAAAACGAGACGAACATATGCAAGAAGCGTTAGAGTCCTCTATCTTCCCTAAAGCGGTTTTTGATGTCAAAGAGGTTGTTTCCAAAGGGGGAGATAATTATCTTCTCAAAGGGACAATGAACCTTCACGGTATCACGAAACCGATGAGTTTTGAGGGGACAATTACCGAAGATGGAAATAAGGTGCATATTAAAGCGCAAAGCAGCATGAAAATGACCGATTATGGGATCAAGCCGATTAAAATGATGTTTTTGACGGTACGTGATCAGGTGGATTTGAGCGTCGATGTGGTGTTGAAACGATAAATCTCTCCCACTCGTACAATTTTTGTCTCAAAGGGATAGGTTTGTGTACGGATGAGATCCTCAAACCATTCGATCGGCTCATCAACCGATTCATCCGAGAGTTTAAATGTTCCGTAATGGATTGGTATGAGGGTTTTTGCCCCAAGATCTTCAGCTGCCTGCAAAGCTTCCGGGGGGTTGGTGTGGTTGTGCTTCATAATCGTTTCCGGACGATAAGCGCCGATCGGTAAAAAGGCCTCATCGATTTCGAATCGTTCCCGAATCTCTTTGAAATGCTCCCCATACGCACTGTCTCCTGCGTGATACACGGTATGAGAGCCGTTTTGGATCACATATCCTCCCCATAGTGCTTTGTTCATATCCAAATGGATGCGGTTGCTCCAATGCAGACTCGGCGTAAAAGTGATAAACAGATCTCCTATCATCACCGATTCCCACCATTGCATTTCAAAACATCTCTCACGTGCAATTTTCCCTTTGAGATAACGCCAAAACCCGTTGGGGGCAACAATAATTGTTTTTGGATTTTGTTCCAATAAAAACAAGACCGATGGCTTGTCGTAGTGGTCGTAGTGTGCATGGGTGATGAGAATCACATCGGCATAGAGATTCTCTTTAGGTATCGGAAGAGGTGAATAACGGCTATGCAGAGGGATATTTCCTAATAAGGGGTCGATGGCAACGGTGGTTATCCCTAAGCGAAGCCATAGAGAAGCGTGTCCGAGCCAGAGGAGATATTCTCCTTTTGGTAAATTATTTTGCGGGACGATCGGTAACGAAGAGGGGATAACTTTTTGTTTATGAAATAACTTTGAAACTTGCCATTTGAGGATCGATCCGAGAGAAATTTTTGGGGAAGTATAGCGATGGTTCATAAGATGCCCAAGTTTTTCGTTTATTGTACCTTTTAGAGGATTAAAAGGGGGATGCAATTACTATTGCGATAGTTAAAATCGGAGTAAAAGATGGAGCAGTTTGTATTCATTATCGCCTTATTGGCAATCGGTATTTTTTTGCAAAAAGCCGATGCTCCGATTGATTTTGCGAAGAGTTTGAACTTTTTTGTCATCTACGTCTCTTTGCCTGCTACCGTGTTGCTCCAAGTACCGAAGATCCATTTCGACGCTTCGGCATTAGGGGTTGTTCTCATTCCGTGGCTGCTGTTGCCTATCGTCATTGCTCTTGTTATCGTGATGACCCGCAATTACCCACCCCATGTACGTGCGGCACTGCTGTTGGTGATGCCGCTTGGGAATACTTCGTTTGTCGGTATTCCGATTGTCCATACCCTTTTGGGGGAAGATGCGATTGGGTATGTTTTGATGTACGATCAGTTCGGAACCTTTTTGATCCTTTCGCTTTACGGTGCAGCCGTCATAGCGCGTTATGAAACGGGGGTCTTTCATAAACGGCTTATCGTCAAAAAACTGCTTCTTTTTCCTCCCTTTATCTTTTTGATTTTTGCCCTTGTATTTGGGCCAATGCCTACAGGGGCACAGCCCTATCTTCAAACACTCGCAGCCACCCTTGTCCCTTTGGCATTAGTATCGGTAGGATATTCGATGAAATTCGGCGGTGAAGTGGAGTATGGACTCTTTGCCCAATCGCTTTTTCTCAAACTCATCATTATGCCGTTACTGGCATTTGGAATACTCATTGCGATGGGGACGGAACCGCTTGCGTTGAAAACAGCGGTGCTGGAGTCAGGGATGCCTTCTATGATTACGGCGGGAGCCTTGGCGATTGCGGCAGGATTTGCCCCTGCACTGAGCGCAGCATTAGTGGGATACGGGCTTGTTATTTCGCTAGTGACGTTACCGATACTCACATATCTGTTAGGGAAGTTGAGTTTATAGCTATTTTTGTTGTACGTTCATTTATGTATTCTTTTTAAAATGGGCGAAACATTTTAGAGGAGAGCAATATATATGTCAGGGCACGGATTTCACGTACATGGTGCACATGATCATGCCGTTGAGCATGCAGGTGAAGAAAAAGGGTTAGGGCAGTATGTGGCTATATTTACTGCTATCTTGGCTTCAATAGGCGCTGTAGTCAGTTATCAAGGCGGCGATACTCAAAATGAAGCGATGATGTTCAAAAATGAAGCGGTTCTTTTAAAAACGCAGGCTTCAGATCAATGGAACTTTTATCAGGCGAAAAGCAATAAAGAGCATTTGATGGAGCTTGCTTCGGATATTGCTCCCAAAGAGAAAAAAGAGTTTTATACGCAACAGTTGGAGAAATACGAAAAAGAAAAAGGTGAGATAAAACACAAAGCGGAAGCGTTGGAAGTGGCATCCAAAAAAGCGAATGAGCAAAGTGATGAAGCAATGATCCCGCATCATCATTTAGCGCAATCTATGACATTGATCCAGATTGCAATCTCATTGGCATCGATTACGGTATTGACCCGTAAAAAATGGTTGTTTTCGATTGCTATTGTTGCTGCCGTCGGCGGTATCGCTTTATGGGCTGAAGCATTGTTATGAAATGGTATTTGTACGATTGGGGTGGATTAAACGTTTGGTTGTTTCATGTCATCAATGATATTCATAACGGTGCAATAGACACTATTATGCTTGCGGCAACGGCTGCTGCGTCACATCAGCTTTTTGCCTGGTATCTAGCGGTATTATGCCTAAGTGCGACAAGTGCTATTGTGAAAAATTCTCGTAATCAGACAGATACAAAAGCATTGCTTTGGGTAAGTACTATAACGGTGTTTAGTGTTGCTTATTTGGTCGATGGCTGGCTTTTGGGAGCATTGAAACCCTTGTTGGATTTCCCTAGACCTCCGCTAGCGCTTCCGATTGAAACCGTTCATATTGTTGGAGCGGCAGAATTCCACCACAGTTTGCCAAGCGGGCACTCTTCGTTTGCTATGCTGATAGCGGCTAGTATCTGGCCGTTGCTTGTGTTCAATTGGCAAAAATACGCGGCATCCTTCTTTGTAGTTTTGGTAGGGATTTCACGTATAAGCTTAGGGGCTCATTTTCCCTCAGATGTTTTGGCGGGATGGCTATCAAGTTTAGTGATTGTCCTTGGTGTTCGTTGGGGGATAGAAAAAATAATGCGGTACAAAACATTGAAGGAGTAACATGACAATCATTGATTTTGTTGAGATAACTTTAGGCGCTGCTGTTTTTTTAGGACTTATTATTTATCCTATCGTCGCTCTTGCAAAAGTGGATAAGAAAAAAGAAAAAAGTTCAAATCATCACTCTTGAATGGCACCTTGCTGATGAGAACCGTCACAGTAAGGTTTTCGTCCGGAATGTCCGCATCGGCACAGCCATTTGTCGGTTTTAATCCCGACGCTGAATTTGATCGGTGTTTTATCGGTACCGCGATAACTTCCCTCACACATGGGAAAGGTAACAGAAAGTCCGCAGGTACAGTAGGCGTATTTAATATCGGGTTTTAATGATGCTTTGGAGGGAAGCATTTTGAAATTTTGTTTTTATTCGATGTTATTACTATATTTTTGATTGGTGATATGATGAATGAGAAAATTTAATGTGATGGCCCACCAAGGATTTGAAAGAACCATATTTTACGGTATTTTAAAGGTGTTTATAAAAAATAGGTACATTAAAAGGTACATTAGCGTAAAGGTGTCTCTATAAAACATCGCTTTTGATTGTCTCATTGTACCATTTTTCACCTCATCCATTCTCACTATGCGAATTCGCAGTTCCATAATTCTCAAACAGATAATTGTCGGTTCAACAAGATTTAAGTTCTCATATTTGAGAACGGATAAGTTAATTCCATTTTTGGCAATAACCCCATTTCCACTTTTGGAAACGGTTCTATAATCTTCGTTTCTCGTATATGTGCAACGGTCGAATAAATGGCGAGCGTTAGGCAC
Source organism: Sulfuricurvum sp. (assembly GCF_022759005.1). Lineage (GTDB taxonomy): Bacteria > Campylobacterota > Campylobacteria > Campylobacterales > Sulfurimonadaceae > Sulfuricurvum. The sequence continues at coordinate 16,671 of NZ_JAEMQA010000116.1, forward strand.
TTATGCCTTTTAGGTATTGTGCTATCAATCTTCATATTTTAAAATATTAACTTTTGAGCTGTATCGCCGTAATGTCTGGGTAGGTATTGCGATATCTCAATGCCTTTCAAGATTGAGAAGCATTAAAGCGATTTCCAAAAATGGAAACGGTGTAACGAATTGTTAGAGCGGTTCACCATGTACCGCATTTTATCCCG
>NZ_JAEMQA010000140.1:0-4452 GCF_022759005.1 Sulfuricurvum sp.
GAGGATTTGCTGTTGTTTGATGGGTTATGCAAGAAGTCTATTGAATGATTACTATTGGTTTACCAAATTGATTCATAATGTTGTTATCCCAAATGACAGCAGCAGGTCACGGGTAACCTTTTCTCATTCATCACTCCTTAAAGTTTCAAAGTTCCGGCGTTCATCTTTCTCGCCGGAGTCTTTTCTCTTCACGCATGATTTCAACAGTTTTATCAAAATTTTTGCCTCACAGAGGCAAAAAATATTAACGTTTGATACCGAGTAGGGTTTCAAGCAAGGTATCAGACGTGGTAATGGTTTTACCGTTTGCCTGATAACCGCGTTGGATAATAATGAGCTGAGTTAATGCTTTGGAGAGGTCGACGTTAGACGCTTCCAACGCGGAAGATTGCATAAATCCGCGACCTGCTGTCGCTGCAGTACCGATAATCGGGTCTCCCGAGTTGGCGGATTGCAAATAGACGTTTCCACCATCCGTTACTAACCCTTCGTTATTTGAGAACTTAGCCATACCGATTTGTGCCAAACCGAATGATCGACCGTTTGAGAACGATCCGACCAATGTACCGCTTTGGTCGATGCGGATACCGACGAGGTCCCCCCCCGGATAACCGTCTTGGCTGATCCCGCTGGTTCCGGATGGGTTATCGAAACTGGTCATACCATCGAATCCGTTAACCGTACCGAAGTTCAAATTGATCGTTTGGTTCGGTGCCGAACCGTTATTGGCAGTATAGGTCAAGCTCGGAATGGTTGCCAGTGCGAGTGCACCCGTATTGGTAAAGCTGATTTTACCGGCATCCAAGTTTGTGAGCTCATTTTTGTTGATCGATCCACCGATGTCTCCCGGTGCCGGAACGCTGATTTCATATGTCCACTCCGTTCCTCCGCTGGATGAGAGAGACGATTTACGAAAATCAAGTCTGAGCGTGTGTTTGGTTCCGAGTGAATCGTAGATGTCGATACTCGCAGAGTGGGTCGCGGCATTGAACGCTTGGCTCAAACGTGACGTCGATGAACCGTTTGTGAGTGTACCCGAGAGGGTTTGAAGATTTTGGGTAAATCGGGTATTTTCGGTAACACCGGCGGATGTGAGTCCCGTTACGGCAATACGAAGATCGTACTCGTCTGAACTGGCACTTCCAGGATTTTTAATCTCAAATTGCCCTTTTGCATTAACTTCTACGGTAACGGCGCTATCCAAAGTATTATCATTGGTTGCCGAGTGATCGTCTCCGACAAGACGGGCATCGTGCTGCATTTGAGCGCGTAAATCTTCGGTGGTGGTAAACTGGCGTTGTGCCGCGGTTGCATCCGTTTCGCCGATAGGAACCGGACCGGAATTGACATAAACGTATTGGAATGCGGTGATGTCACCACCACTTGTTAAACCGGTTCCTGCAGTGTCAGAGTTTACAACAAGATTGATATTTTTACTTGCAGCAGTTGTCCCGCGCGTATTATCATTGGTAAAGATCAAATTTGCAGGACTGGTCGGATCAGGCACGGCGCTCACGCCGGTTGTTGTTGTGTTGGCATTGATTTTGGCGGCAATTAAATTTGCTGCTTGAGCTGCGGTTTCTGTTCCCGCAAATGCTATTGACATTGCAACACCATTTACATCAAACGATAATGTCCCAGCGGCAGGGGCAGAAATGGTTTTGCTGATGGTTGAGGGTTTGTAGCTCATCCACATCCCTTGCCCCTGCTGGAGATTTAAAGCGTTTCCGCTGGCATCGAATAATACGTTGAAATACTCAGCCCGATCATCATCAGAGGTATTGGCAAGGCCGTCAACCCCATTGGTATTGAGGCTGTTGGTGTCCAATGTATAAATCGGTTTGAACTGGGTTACTTTATCCCCTGAACTGAGGTTTGCTTTGATGGTGACTTCGGAAGTTTGTTGTGCCGGAGTGGTGAGTCCCGGTGGAATTTTAATATTAGAGATCGGAGCGGTAGCATCAACGAGCCCTGTTTTTTCATCACGAACCCAACCTTGGACAATAAATCCGTTGTTGTCAACGAAGTTTCCGGCCGCATCGAATTTAAAGTCACCTGAACGGCTGTATTTATAGGTATTTCCGCCATCGGCACTAACGATGAAGAAACCGTCCCCTTGGATCGCGACGTCGGTATTTTTGTCGGTATTTTGGATGGAGCCTTGAGACATGATTTTGGTAATAGAATTGACGGTAGTCCCAAGTCCGATTTGAACGGCGTTTTTACCACCGATTTGCCCTTGCGGAGCAGTTGCGATTTGATTGGTTTGAGCCAGCAAATCCGAAAAGTTGGCGCGCGAGTATTTATACCCGATCGTATTTACGTTAGCAATATTGTTAGATTCGACGTCCATTGCAATCTGATGCGATTGCAAACCGGTAACCCCTGCGAAAAGTGATCGTAACATGAGATGTCCTTCTTTATGACAAAGTAAAATTTACTAGCAAAAATTATTCCAATTAACGATGCATTTGCAACGCCTTTTGGACCAATTCATCTCCCGTAGTGATTATTTTTGCATTGGCTTGATAGGCGCGCTGCATAATGATCATGTCGGTAAGCCCTACGTCGAGATGAACGTTTGAATTTTCGAGCTGACCGCTGTTGACGATAGCTCCCGTGATAACGTTTCCGGATTTATCGGTCCAAAATAGCGGTTTTCCGCTACCGCTACTCTCTTGAAATTCAGTATCTCCGATCCGGTTTAGCCCTTGATCGTTTTGGAAGTGATAGATCGCGATACGACCGATGGCGCTCTGGCGCCCGTTGGAAAAATCGGCAACGATGACGCCGTTGGAATTGATTCCGTATTTGGTTAACACTCCTCCCGAAACACCATCTGATCGGGATGACCCGCTCGCTGCGAGCCCGTCAACGGAGATGACTCCGTTGAAACTGCTCCCTAAATCAACAGCTACTTGTTGTCCGTCATTATTCATAGATTTGATAGTACAGCTGCTCAATCCTCCGCTTCCGTCGAAAATTGCTTGACCGCTCTGCGTATCGTATACGATGCTACCATCGTTGGAGGTAACAGTCGCGGTTACGTCCCATGCAATCCCTGTAGAGGGCTGAACGGCACTTTGGGTAAAAGTGAGTTTTAATCGGTTTCGATCGTTATTGCCACTGATGACATCGGCACTGATGGTATGTGTTTGGTGATCGGGAGGCAAGTTACCGAAAAACTGTGCTTTTTTTGTCGGTTCAACCGGATAAGCAAGCCGTGTCGGGAATTCGAGTTTTCCCTGTGATGCTACACCTTTGAGTTCTGCTGCGTTGGTCGGATTGTTGACAACATAGGCACCCGTAGTGCCGTTTACCGTTTTATCACCATAGTCGAAGGCACTCTCATACGCGTAGTTGGTCAGCATGGTACCTGTGACATATTTCCCATCCGTTGTCGTGAGACGGGCCACGGAAGAGTTTTTATCTCCGGCAATTTGCTGATACGTATCGAAAACAAAATTTCCGGCGCGGGTATAGTAGGTCTCTTTTCCTGAAGCAACACCAAACCATCCGTTTCCGCTGATCGCCAAATCGTTAAATCGTTCAGAAGGAAGCAATGAGCCGTTTTGCATTTGAACGGTAGTACTTTGGAGACGTGATCCCAAACCGATGTCATTGGAAGTAGGAGTTTTCCCGATGCTGCCGAGAGATTGTGTCAAGAGATCGGCAAATTCGGCGGTAGAGCCTTTGAACCCTACGGTGTTGACGTTTGCGATGTTATCGGATACGACATCCAGCCCCTGCTGATAGGTCATAACACCTGAAATTCCGGAATAATAAGCCTGATTCATCTACTGTTCCTTAGTTGGCAGAAACTTCTTTGATCGTACTGAAATCGACGTAGCCGGAGCCGAGTTTGGCATACGTTTTTCCACTGTCAAATTTGATCGATTCGATTGGATAGGTTCCGACACGAGAAGTGCCGGTCGTACCGTCAGTTTTTGTATACGAAGCTTCGACATAGTAAACGCCTGCATCAAGCGCTTTTCCACTGGAGTTGAGACCGTCCCATGAATATTTTGCAACCCCTGCATTGGTAGCGCCGATTGTCATACTGCGAAGAACGTTTCCTTTGCTGTCGAGAATATTGACGCTTCCGGTTGAAACGGCATCTGGAAAATAAATTTCGAAATCAGCTGTTTTTCCGTCTTCTTTCATGATCGCATTGCTTCCCGTATCGGCGATTTTTCCGATTGCCGAAATTCCAGAATATTGCATGGATGAGGTGAGTGAAGATGCTAAAGTTTCGAGCGCTTTGTTCGTATTTTCACTTGCTTCAAGGGTTGCGAGCTGGGAGGTCTGCGCCAAAATCTTCTCACTGTCCATTGGTGATGTCGGATCTTGGTATTTGAGTTCCAGCATCAACAGTTTTAAAAAGTCGTCTTTGCTTAGTGCCGTTTTATCGGTTGCCGTTGTCGTCGTCGATGATGTGGTTGACGAGGTGGT
>NZ_JAEMQA010000140.1:4552-15853 GCF_022759005.1 Sulfuricurvum sp.
GTGGTTGACGAGGTGGTAGAGGTTAATGTATTTCCGTATGCGTCGATTGCCATGATAATCTCCTTAGGCGTAGTGTGGAATGATGATTTCTAGAGCACTGAGTTGCTCTTCGTTGAGTTGAAGTTCTTCGAACGACTCGTAAGCACGGAAGCGATTTTGTTGTCCTTGTTGCTGCTGTTGACCTTGTTGCTGGTTATTTTGCCCATCACCGCCGGACATGAAGTTCATGGTAGCATTGGTGATCCCTTGTGAAGCGAGTTGAGCTTTGAGCTCGGTAGCATTGTGGGCCAAAAAGGCAACGCTGTTTGCATTGTTAGACTGGATATTCACATGGACGTTATTTCCCCGTTGTACCAACGTAACCTCTACTTCACCCAGTTTTTCCGGATTGAGTTTCATCGTGAGACGGGTGAAGGGAGGTTTGTACTCTTGGACGGCCTCTTTTAGATCATTTGCAAAATAACGCATGCTTTGCGAGGCCTCTTTGGATTTCACTTCCAAAGAGTCTGCTTTTGGAAGATGGGAAATTTTTTGGGATTCCCCTTCGATTTTTGAGAGGGAGGCATTTTCGGATTTTGACTCTTTGGATTCGAGATTGCCTTGGAGCAAAGCGATTAACATATCGCTTTTTGGTGTAGTCGCAGCGACAGGTGTGATGGTCTCATTTTTCTCTTTCTGCGGAGTTGCAGAGGATTCTTCTTCGCTTTTTAGCGGATGCTCGATTTTTTGCAAAAGGGCTTTTAATGGCTCTTTTTCGTGTTTTTCGGATACATCTGAAACCGATGTTTTATCTTCACTGATCGTTTCGGATTTCTTTTGTTCTTTGTTTTTAAATTCGCTCAATAATTGGGTAATCGATTCAATGGTTGCCGTATCTTCGGATAGCTGAGTCGGTAAAGCGGCAATCGCTTTTGTATCGAACAACGTTTTAGAGAGCAGTTCGGGAGTAAACTGGGCCTTTTCTTCCTGATCGGCAATCAATGTCCCAAGGGTGATTTTTTGCGGTTCCAAACCTAATTTATCGGCTAATTGAATTAACCCTCCGAGTGTTTTCGGAAGCGCTTTGGAATCGTTTTGATAGTCGGGATTTTTTGAGGTGATCTCATTTTTCAGATAATCTTTTGCTTTGTGGATCAGTGTTTTCATCTGATTTTCCGTTAATGATCCCATCAACTCTTTTGAAATACCCAAAAGTATCGTTTGTTCATCTGTCCCTAAAAGCGATTGAAGCTCTTTGAATTGAGAGGACGGCAATTCGGCAGTATTTGTTTTTGACGAGGCGGTTTTTGTCTCTCCGGCTTTCACGGGAATGTTTTTTGGGTCGATGATCGTTTTAAAGTCGCTTGATTTGGTTGTATTGGTACCGTCCGTTTTGAGTGTTTTGGCATTTTCGGTTTTGGCTGTTATTCCAAAAGAGCTTAATAGCTTAGCAAACAAGTCGTTCGAAGACGAAGAGGCTGTTTTTTTACTATTTCCTCCCAGCAGTTCGATCAACGACTGGGAGTCTTTTGTCTCTTTGGTTTGTGCGATCATCGATGATCCTTTTTGGTGAGCGGACAGAATACGCTCTTTGGTTGATATTGTTGTAACACAAGCAAAAAATATTCCATTGTATAGAGGGCTGTTCTAATGCAAGAGTATAAAATTGCCTTAACATTTCCTTAACCTTATGTGAGATATAATCCGCGAAAATCTTTGCCCTAATCTAAAGGACAGCAATGCAAAAAATTCGTAATATCGCCGTAATCGCGCACGTTGACCACGGTAAAACCACCCTTGTTGACGGATTGCTCAAGCAATCCGGAACGTTCGGAAGCCACGAACAAGTAAATGAGAGAGCAATGGACTCTAACGCCCTTGAAAAAGAGCGTGGGATTACCATTCTTTCAAAAAATACGGCAATCCGCTACGGCGAGTACAAGATTAACATTATCGACACTCCGGGCCACGCCGACTTCGGTGGTGAGGTTGAGCGTGTTTTGAAAATGGTTGACGGAGCTTTATTGCTTGTTGACGCCTACGAAGGGGTTATGCCTCAGACAAAATTCGTTGTTAAAAAAATGCTCGGTCTTGGAATCAAACCGATCGTTGTTATCAACAAAATCGATAAACCATCAGCGGATCCTGAACGTGTAGTTGACGAAGTATTTGACCTTTTCGTAGCCATGGACGCGACCGAAGATCAACTCGATTTCCCGATCGTTTACGCTGCTGCGCGTGACGGTATCGCGAAAATGGATATGTCTGAGCCAGACGGCGATTTCACGTGTATGTTCAAGACTATTTTGGAAAAAGTACCTGAACCGACCGGTGATGCTGAAAATCCGACTCAATTGCAAGTTTTCACCCTTGACTACGACAACTACGTCGGTAAAATCGGTATTGCTCGCATTTTTAACGGTAAAATCGCAAAAGGGGATAACATTCTCCTTGCAAAAGCGGACGGAGAGATGATCAAAGGGCGTATCTCTAAATTGATCGGATTCCTTGGATTGAACCGTATGGAAATTCAAGAAGCCGAAGCGGGTGATATCGTTGCTGTTGCGGGTATCGAGACGGTAGATGTCGGGGATACCATCTGTGATCCAAGTAATCCGATGCCGCTTGATCCGATGCACATCGAAGAGCCGACATTGACCGTTGTGTTTTCAGTCAATGACTCTCCGCTTGCAGGTCAAGAGGGTAAGCATGTTACGGCAAACAAAATCCGTGAGCGTTTGGATGCAGAGATGAACACCAACGTAGCGATGCGTTACGAGACAGTCGGAGAGGGTAAATTTATCGTTTCCGGTCGCGGTGAGCTTCAAATTACCATCCTTGCAGAGAACATGCGCCGTGAGGGGTATGAATTTGGTATCGGACGTCCTGAAGTTATCGTAAAAGAGATCGAAGGGGTCAAATGTGAACCGTTCGAGCACCTTGTTGTCGACCTTCCGTCTGATTTCGCTGGAACAATCATCGAGCGCCTCGGCCGCCGTAAAGCAGAGATGAAAGCAATGGTACCGATGGGTGAGGGCTTTACCCGCATAGAGTTCGAAATTCCTGCTCGCGGTTTGATCGGTTTCCGTGGACAATTCTTGACCGATACAAAAGGTGAAGGGGTTATGAACCACTCATTCTTGGAGTTCCGCCCTTACACAGGGAATGTTGAGAGCCGCCAATACGGAGCATTGATCTCTATGGAAGACGGTGTTGCATTGGCGTACTCATTGTTCAACCTCCAAGATCGCGGTGTCCTTTTCGTTGCTCCGCAAACGAAAGTGTACAAAGGGATGATCATCGGTGAGCACAGCCGTTCAAACGACCTTGATGTTAACCCGATCAAAGGTAAAGCGCAGTCCAATGTCCGTTCATCAGGAGCGGATGAAGCGATTAAACTGGTTCCGCCACGTGATATGAACCTTGAGCGTGCGTTAGAGTGGATCGAAGATGATGAACTTCTCGAAGTTACTCCGTTGAACATCCGTATGCGTAAAAAATGGTTGGATCCAACCGATCGTAAACGTTACGCGAAAAATAAGTAAGAGCGCTTGCGCGCTTACTTGGCCATCTCTTTTCCCGCAATCATTCCGCTAGCCCATGCAAAGTTAAAATTATATCCCCCGCGTCTTCCGACAATATCGAGCACTTCACCCGCAAAATAAAGCCCTTCAACCAGTTTTGATTCCATTGTTTTGTGATTCACTTGCGCTGTTGATACACCGCCCCCGCTCACTTCAGCGTGTTTAAACCCATGTGTATCGGTTACCTCAAACTTCCACTCTCGGATGAGATAAACGAGTTTTTTGATCTCTTTTGGACCCAACGTCGATACGCAAACACTCAGAGGAATTTGTGCATCGTCGAGGAGATACGTGACTATCTTGGCAGGGAGAAGTCCGCATAGAGCGTTTTGGACGCTTTGATTCGGAATTGAGGCAAAGAGCTTGTCGAGAGTGTTGGTCAGTGTTTGGGTGTCAAACTGAGGCAATAGATTGAGAGAGAGACTAACACGTTGTTTGTGAAGCAGAGCAAAAGAGGCTTTTTGGCTAACGTCAAGGATTGCCAACCCTGAAATGCCGTAGGAGGCGAAGAGGATATCTCCCGTTACTGTTGTGTTACTTTTGCCGTCGATCAAGAGAGTCACTTCGGCAACCGTTTTAACGCCCGCCATTTTAGGTGCATGTTTGGATGATAGATGGAGTTGCACAAGGCTGGGGTAGGGTGGAATGATCTCATGCCCGAAATTGCGGGCAAACGTGTATCCATCCGCAGTTGCACCGAGCTGAGGCGCCGCTTCGGATCCCGTAGCAATGAGGACTTTGTCATAACGGCGTTTGTTATTATCGGATGTGACGATAAATCCCGCACTCTCTTTGGAGAGAGCCGTTACGGCACACTCGGTAAGGATAGTTACACCTGCGCCGCTTACAGCGCTTTTGAAGGCGATTAATACCGATTTGGCTTCATTGGAGAGCGGATAGCAACGTCCGTCATCTTTGATATCGAGAAGAAGTCCGATGGAGTGGCAAAAACTCTGAAAATAGTGAAAACTCAGTTGCTTGAGCGCATAGGTGACAAATTGGGGATCGCTCCCCGCATAGTCATGATAGGATACTGTGGTATTGATGATATTGCATCGCCCGTTCCCTGATGCCAATATCTTTTTGCCTACGGCATTATTGTGTTCGTAGAGGGTAACATTCGCACCGGAACGTGCCGCTGCGAGTGCCGCCATAAGCCCTGATGCGCCACCGCCGATGATCGCTATTTTTTTCATAAAGGTATTGTAGCTAAATGGGAAGAGTGAAATAAAGGTTAAGAGAGGAGGATTCCCCTCTTAGTAGAATTTTATTTGAGCATATCCGCACGCGGGAAGGTAAAGGTTGAATGTCGGATAACAACCACTTTATCTTTCGCATCGACTGCATACGCTTTGATGGTAATCGGGATCACGGTATCTTTGCGGTCGTCGTTCACCAAGAGTTCATCGGTGTAGAGTACGACTACTTTTTTCTTGACAACGCCTGGTTTAACTTTGAACGGTTTTTCCGGCTCAGCAATTTTGATTTTACCTTCCATTCCCGCAGGAGCGATGACATCAAAATAGTAGTCGTGATCTTCGTTCAATGTGTTTTGAAGCAAGAACGTATACGCATTATCAACTTGTGTTTTACCCTCATTATTGGTTGTAATGGAGTACAAGCGGTTCTCTTTATTGATATTGAGAAGCATATACTCTTTTTTGCTTCCCATCATCGCTAGGATAACGCTGACAATGATCAAGATAGCCGCATACCCGATAATTTTCGGACGGAGATAGTGGGTTTTTCCTTTTTGGAAAAGGGTCTCTTTCTCACTCGACCACTCTACAAGAGTCGGTTTCCCGAGTTTGCCCATAACTTCGGTACATGCATCGACACACTCCAGACAATTGATACATTCAAGCTGAAGCCCTTTACGGATGTCAATGTGGGTCGGACATACGGTGACACAGCTTTCACAGGTCGTACATTCTGCATGTGAATTGACAGCAAGAAGATCTTTTTGTTTGGTAAAGAGTTTCTCTTTATTTTCATTATAGATCTCACCGCCACGGTTTGGATTGTAGATCGCCATAACGGTATCTTCATCATACAATACCGACTGAATACGTGAATACGGACATACATAGATACAAAAATTTTCTTGCAAGAAAATAACGTCATAGACCAAGAAAAGGACGATGATGATGATCGCACCCATAAGAACGGTATGTTCCATTGGGTTTTGGATATAAGTGAGAAAATCTTCCGGAGGGACGAAATACCACATCAGATCGGCTGCGGCAATGAATGCCAAGCCTGTCCAGATCAACAAAGCGACGACACGCTTAATTTTGTTTTCTGGTTTTGAATAATCGGGCTCTTGTTGTTTGTTTTTGATCCGTTTACGAAGACCGAGAAGTTTTGTTTCGATCAAATCACGGTAAACGACACGGAAAATGGTTTGAGGACACATCCATCCGCAAAATACCCGTCCGCCCAATACGGTGATACCGAAAATACCGATAAAGAGGATCATCAGCAAGAATGGCATTAAATAGAGCTCTTGCATATCAAATTGGATAAACATCAAATGAAGTTTCAGTTTATCGAAGCTTAACAAAAAGAGGTGGTTTCCCTCAATGCGAATCCACGGAATAACGAGTGCGGCGACGGTCACTAACCCGTAAAACCAATACCGTTTAATCCGCCATGGTGTCCATCCGGACAAATACTCTTTCCCTTTAGGGGATACTGTTTCTTCACTCATTATACGACCTCCATTATATGATTGATTCATCGATCGGACACCGGATTGTTCCGATTACTGTTGCCTCGGCGTCAATATCGTCTCCGATAGCGTTAACACCGCTTATGACCTCTTTGAGTTCGCGCGATTCTATATAGTCTTTGAGTGAGCTTCGGCTCACACCCAAAATCCGTGCGATCTCGCTGACACTTTTTCTCTCTTTCAATAATTGGATGATTTTTTCCAAATAAATATCGAACTTTGAAGATGATTTGGAGCCACGCGGACGTCCAATCCCTTTTTTGGCATCATCTTGCAACACTTGACGGAGCTGATCGATGAGACCTAAAACGACCATTGTATCACTTTTACGGTCGATTACGACCCCCGGTTTGACAAAATGGATCGTATTATTGTTTTTGAGAAGACAGCTAAACATTTGAACTACATCTTCGATGCAGCTGCTTAACGTCCACGTATCATAAACGATTAGCGTATCACCGTTCAAAGAACGGAAGAACCGAACTACTTCATGGCGTTCGCTGAGTCGTTTGTTTTGTGACGTTTGATCCACCATCTCTTCGGCGATAGTGATCTCTTTTTGCGCGGCATAGCCGTTGATCAGTTTTAGCTGTTCATAAACACCGTCGAAATCTTTATCGGGACGGATATAACTAACAATCATTGTATGTTTTAATCCTTTACAATATTTTAGTTTCATCGTCATTCTAACAAAGTTGACGACTAAAGTCAATACAAAAGATTATTTTATCGTCATAAATTCTGATCAATGATAACGATCTCGCATTGAAGATCAATATCGAAGGTCTCTTTTACACGGCTTCGAGCCTCATGGATCAAGGCTATTGCATCGTGATAGGTACCACCTCCCAAATTGACGAGAAAATTGGCATGAACGTTACTAAACGACATCCCACCATGCTGAATCCCCTTTAACCCTACCGCTTCGATCAGCCGTCCCGCATAATCGTTCGGCGGATTTTTAAAGCAGCTCCCTGCACTCGGATCGCTGGGTTGGTTGGAACGCATTTGGTTGAACATCTCATAGCGCTCGGTGGAATATCCGACCTCCGCTTCAAACACGGCTTCAAAAATCACTTCATTAATAGAGGTTTTTCGGTAGCCGTATTCGATCTCCTCTTTTTTCTTCCATCCGCTTTGTGTTCGTATCGCGATGAGATGGTTAAAAATCTCATACTCTTTGAGTCCGGCATTCATCTTGAGCATACCGCCCAGCGTTCCGGGGAGTTTGGAGAGGTACTCGAAATGGGCGATATCGTTTTTTTTGCAAAACGAAACAACCCGTCCACCGGGCGTTGCGGCACCGACATGAAGAGCGTCATCTTCCAATCGGATAAAATCGTACTCTTTCGAGAGGATCATAAGCGGCGGCGGAGTTGGGGAAACTAAAACATTGTTGGCTGAACCGATAATCAAATGCCCTTGCGGGACGGTATCGTTTTCGATCAACGCTACGTCGACGGTAGGACCGATGCGAATCGAACTGAACTTGGAAAAATTGATGGTTTTCGTGTTCATTGCATGAAATTCGGAATCATATTGAACATACGGATGGTAAAGTCCTGCATCTCATTCATCATCCATGGCATGGTGAGGACGATAACGATAACGATACCGATAACTTTGGGGATAAAACTGAGTGTCGCCTCATTGATCTGTGTCGTTGCCTGAAAAATACTGACGGCAAGTCCGATAAACATTCCGATCAATAGAACGGGCAACGATAAAATCAGAGCGATTTTGAATGTTTCGATCCCAAGACCGATCAATTCCGACTGCATCATTATGATTTCCTTACGCCATCGGAACTCGTCCCGATAGCTACGCTAACGCTATGTTCTCTTCGGCAGAGAGCCCACGTGCAGTCCACCGCACTCATTATGAATACCTCAATTCGGTGTATTCGAGGGGGATCATAAAATCTTTTGGGTCAATTTTAGCATCAAAGAAACCGTGTTGATATCCGAGTGCAAACAAAAGTTCGATCGCTTTATATTGTTGTTCGTTCAGAGTAATCGACTCATCATTTGCGTACAGTTCGAGATATTTCTCCAGCGTCGGAGCGTCAATACGGACAAGGTTGCGTTCCATTAGCATTTTAGAAAGGCTCTCTTTGTGATCGCGTGCGATTTGAACCGCTTTGGTCAAAATATTTTCATACTCTATTGCGGATGTGAGAGGGAGTGAACGGCGTATTGCCATGCCCCCAAGAGGGAGAGGGAGATCTTTCCCGCCAAGCTCACACCACACATCCCACAATTCACGTTCCACTTCCAATGAATCATCGTATCCTAAAATCGATTCATGGATCAAAACTCCCGCGTCGACTACTCCGTCTAACACGGCTTGTTCGATTTCTAAAAAATTCATATAGACGATTTTTGCATCGGGATAGGCAATTCGAAACAAGAGAGCATTGGTGGTATATTTTCCGCTGAGGGCGACTTTGAATCGTTTTTTGAGAACAGTCTCTTTTTTGCGGATCAGTTTTGGACCGTACCCCTGACCGAAGCTGACCGCTGTACGTAAAAGAGCGTAATCGTTGCGAATATGGGGATATAGACCAAAACTGATGGCACTGATGTCATAGGTCCCTTTGAGCGCTTCGGTGTTGAGTGTTTCAATATCCAAAGCAATGTTGTCAAAGGTTGTATTCTCTTTTGTAACCCAGCCAAATTTGATGGCATAGTACATAAAGATATCATCGGCATCCGGAGAGTGGGCAATCACCATTTTTTTCACATAAAATCCTATTGTAAACGACAAATCAATTAAATTTTAACCAAATAACGCTAAAATATCTCTATTCCAGAATGCGAATTATTAATATTGCAATTTGTCATATTTTAAAAATATATTTCAATTTGTCATATTATGACGCAACTTTAAAACATTTTAGTCTCAGGAGAGCACCGCATGATGGATCCAAATAAACTCAAATCGCTTGAATTGGCGATGAAGCAAATCGATAAAACGTTCGGAAAAGGGACGTTGATGCGTCTTGGGGACAAAGAGATTGAGCCCATCAACGCAATCAGCACCGGATCGATCGGGCTTGATTTGGCGCTCGGAATCGGTGGTGTACCCGAAGGGCGTGTCATCGAAATCTATGGGCCGGAGAGTTCGGGAAAAACGACTCTTAGTTTGCAAATTACGGCAGAATGTCAGAAAAAAGGGGGTGTTTGCGCATTTATCGATGCGGAGCATGCCCTTGATGTCGGTTACGCTAAAAATTTAGGGGTAGACGTTGAAAATCTTCTCGTCTCCCAACCTGATTACGGCGAACAAGCGCTTGATATCGTCGAAACGATCGTTCGCAGCGGGGCTGTAGATTTGATCGTGGTTGACTCGGTCGCGGCATTGACCCCGAAAGTAGAGATCGAAGGGGAGATGAACGACCAGCAAGTGGGGGTACAAGCCCGTTTGATGTCAAAGGCACTTCGTAAATTGACCGGTATCTTACACAAGATGAATTGTACGATCATTTTCATCAACCAAATTCGGATGAAAATCGGAACAATGGGGTACGGTTCTCCCGAAACGACAACGGGCGGAAACGCTCTGAAATTTTACGCATCGGTACGTATCGATGTCCGTAAAATCGCTACGCTCAAACAAGGTGAAAGTCAAATCGGAAACCGCGTAAAAGCCAAAGTGATCAAAAATAAAGTGGCACCGCCGTTCCGTCAAGCCGAATTTGATATTATGTTCGGTGAGGGGATCTCCAAGGAGGGAGAGCTTGTCGATTACGGCGTCAAACTTGATATTATCGATAAAAGCGGAGCTTGGTTCAGCTTTGAAGATGTAAAATTGGGTCAAGGGCGTGAAAACGTCAAACAAAAATTTAAAGACGAGCCGGAATTGGCTCGCAAAGTCGAAGAAAAAATTAAATCCGCTATGGGCGTATCGGGCTTGATAGTAATGGATGAATCTGATATAGGTGAGGTAGACGAATGATTTTTATTGATGAAGTAAGTGCAATCGAAGTAATGGATTCACGTGGGAATCCGACAGTAAAAGCAACAGTGCAGTTAAGTGACGGAACACGTGAAAGTGCAGTCGTTCCGAGCGGTGCAAGTACCGGTAAACGCGAAGCGTTGGAATTGCGCGACGGTGATGATAGCCGTTATATGGGCAAAGGGGTTCTCAAAGCGGTTGAAAACGTCAATACGCAAATCGCCGATGCGATCATGGGACTTAGCCCGTACAACCAAGCGATGGTTGATGCGGTGATGAAAGAGCTTGACGGAACCGAAAATTACGGAAATCTTGGTGCAAATGCAGTACTCGGTGTTTCTATGGCGGTTGCGCGTGCGGCGGCAAAAAGTCTCGGCATTCCACTCTATCGTTATCTTGGCGGTGCGAATGCAATGGTTCTTCCTGTACCGATGCTCAATATCATCAACGGCGGAAGCCATGCGGATAACAGCGTTGATTTCCAAGAGTACATGATTATGCCAATCGGGTTTAGTGATTTCTCCGAAGGGCTACGTGCCTCTTCTGAGGTTTATCACAACCTTAAAAAAATTCTCAAAGATCGTGGTGCCAATACAGCGCTTGGTGATGAGGGTGGATTTGCGCCAGATTTAAATGACAACGAGGAACCGATTCAGGTCATTATGGAGGCGATTACAAAAGCAGGGTACAAAGCTGGAGAACAAATTGCAATCGCAATGGATCCTGCAAGTAGCGAGTTTTATGTAAACGGTCGCTATGAGCTCAAAGGTGAAGGAAAATCTCTTAGTAGTGAAGAGATGGTTGATTACTATGTCAATCTTTGCGACAAATACCCAATCGTATCGATTGAAGACGGTTTAGCAGAAGAGGATTGGGCAGGTTGGAAAATTATGACCGAAAAATTGGGTTCACGTATTCAACTTGTCGGAGATGATTTGTTTGTTACCAATGCCAATATCTTGGCCGAAGGGATCAACAAAGGGATTGCCAATGCCATTTTGATCAAACCGAACCAAATCGGATCCGTATCTGAAACGATGCTTACCGTTC